>JAGWYI010000135.1 GCA_018969455.1 Bacteroidota bacterium
TTCTCCAGTGTTTAACGCTTCCAGCTTCTCTTCTTCTGCTCGTTTGAACGATGCATTCTTCATCAAAGTTCCTTATGTAGGTGCTTTCGGTGACATCGACTGGACATGCGGTTGGGCGAAATATGCAGGCGGCGCAACACCTTGCGCTCCAGAAGTTGTTTCTGGTGACATTACCTCTAACACAACTTGGGTAAACAGCAAAGAATACATCCTGAACGGATTTGTATATGTGAAAAACTGCGCTACCTTGACCATCGAACCAGGTACCATCATCCGTGGCGACAAAGGTTCACGTGGCACCTTGATCGTTACCCGTTGCGCCAAACTGGTTGCCGATGGCACTGCTGATGCGCCAATTATCTTTACTTCCAATTCACCAACACCTGCTACAGGTGACTGGGGCGGTATCGTTATTCTGGGTCGTGCAAGCACCAACGGTTCTTTCAACGGTGTTGCCGGTTTGCAAGCAATTGAAGGCGACCTCAACAACGCCAACGGTGACGGTCTGTTTGGTAACGGCGACCTCGCCGGTCCGGCTTCTCAGTACGACAACGACAACAGCGGTATCCTCCGTTATGTACGCATCGAGTATCCAGGTATCGTGATTACACCAGGTAACGAAATCAATGGTTTGACCATGGGTGGTGTTGGTCGCGGTACAACCCTCGACTACATCCAGGTAAGCTACTCCAACGACGACTCTTACGAATGGTTTGGTGGTAACGTAAACGCGAAACACTTGATCGCTTACCGCGGTCTCGACGACGACTTCGATACCGACAACGGT
Source organism: Bacteroidota bacterium (assembly GCA_018969455.1). Classification (GTDB taxonomy): domain Bacteria; phylum Bacteroidota; class Bacteroidia; order Chitinophagales; family Saprospiraceae; genus M3007. The sequence continues at coordinate 788 of JAGWYI010000135.1, forward strand.
TTCTCTGGTAACCTCCAGTTCTTGTTGGGCGTACGCGACCCACAGGTTTCTGATGCTGCTGGCGCTTCTAACGGTTTCGAATCCGACAACGATGCCAACTCTACATCCGCAACGCCAAAAACGGCTGCAACCATCTCTAATGCAACCATCATCGCACCTGCTACCGTAGATGCTACCCAGTTCTTCAGCCGCGGCGCCTTGTTGCGTCGTAACACCGAAGAATCTATCTTCAACACCATCTTTGTAGGTGCATGGCCTAATGCCGGTGTACGTATTGACGGTCAAACTACAGCCGACAACGCAACTTCAGGCAAACTGGAAGTGAAAAATTGTGCTGTTGCAGGTTCTACCACTGTTGCCAATACCAATGCAAGCGGTTTCGATGTTTTGGCTTGGTACAATACAGCGGCTTTCAACAACTTGTCTTACTCTTCTTCAGGCGGTGTGCAGCTGGCTAATCCTTTCAATGTGGATCTGCCTAACGCACAACCAAACTTGTTGTCACCTGTGCTGACTGCTGCTTCTTTCACTTCTTCTGCTCGTTTGAACAACGCATTCTTCACACCTGTTTCTTACATCGGTGCATTTGGTCGTGAAAACGGCGCAGTAAATGACTGGACTTGCAAATGGGCAGCATTTAAAGGCGGTTCTAGCGATTGTACCACCAACACAGAAGATTTTGACCAATTGGTGAACACTCTGAAACTGTATCCAACTGTTACAGGCGATTACACCAACCTCGAAATCGATTTGAAGGAAAACGTGAATCTGAACGTAACCATCTACGGTATGAACGGCACCCAATTCGGAACCCTGCTCGATGAACAAGTTTCTGCAGGTCACCAGGTAATTGGTTTGAACGTTTCTAACCTGAATGCAGGTTTCTACTTCGTACAAATCCAGGCTGGCAATGCCATCAAAACTGAAAAGTTGATCGTAGTACGCTAATCTGATCCAGTACAGTTCAAACTGTATAAATAAGAAAGGGCAGACAACGTCGAGAAATCGATGTTGTTTGCCCTTCTTTTTTACATAAAATTGCTAAAATCCTGAAAAGCAATGAAAATTGCCCTGTCTTGGGAAATATATATACTTTAGGCCGCCAGATTTTACGCATAACGATCTTTATAAATCATTATAAATCAACAAAATCCATACTGGTTTATCCACAAAATCCGGCGAATCCTGGTATAATATGAACGAAAAGATCATGTGAAACGCTGCCTGACCAGGATGTAGGTACAAAAAGAAGAACGAAATGGAGGATACCAAGAATTTAAGACCCACCCGGAAAGGCAGAATAACCAGAACCTCCATTCACAAAAGGATAATCCATGCAGACTGAATTCCTTTCCGCATTTAGAAACTATTTTAAAACCATCGAAATGCTGAAAAGCAAATCTTTTAACGCCTTGCTGCATCTATTTTTTCGGCAACAGGGCATGGCTATTCCCTCAAAAATAAGCCTTGCCTGGCGCCAAAATCTTTACCGCTCATCTATCCCGGAGCTTTTAAAACCGTTTATTGGATAGATAACACCCGCTTTTGGGTAAAAAAAGCAAACACGTTCTATTGCATCATGAAATCCATGCGCTTGCGCTCGCCGTCATTCAGTAAAATACTGTCGCGGTAAACTGTCTTATAACCGGTATAAGAAAGCGTAAGCAAATAGGGACCGCCAGCCCTCAAATTCCGAAGTTCGAACTCGCCGTTGTTTTCTGTAAGCGTTCCGCGAAAGGTATTCGTGGGCACATGTTTTACAACCACGGTAACGCCCATGAGCGGCTGATTACGGGCATCGGTGATAAGACCGTGCAAAGTTGCCGTCGATTGTCGTGCTTGTGCAGATAGCAGAAAAAAAGACAAAACAAAAAACGATAACCGGATCAAATTAGACATAGCGCAGTTTAATCAGTATAAAACAGTTGTTTTGGTGGCAAAAAGCAAAACAATCAAAATGAACCCTTTGAGTTATGCTTATTCAACATCATTTATTTCAAGAATTTCGCCATTTAAAATATTCTAAAAATCATACCAATTAAAGTGTATGACCTAAAAAACAAGTAAAATGTCGCGATTCTAACAAAATGTTTATATTTGCCCTTGACTTTTGTTTGTTCTTTTTTCAATTCAATCCACTCATGGCCCGATATTCCAAATCCGATAATGGCGCTTTTATTTTCAAATCTGGCCTGTTTGCCATCCTTGCCGGGTTCGCCTTTATGATTTTCAACCAATTTGCAGGTAGCCAAAAGCCCCCAGGAAATGCAGAAAAACCGGCTCCATCGGTGGTAATTCCTGAAACATCCAATCCAGAATCCCAACCGGAAAACGGCCGGGAACCAACCGTACCCGAACAGATTCTGCCTGCTCCGGATGGTGAAATCGTACGGCATACCTATTTTACCCTGTGCTACAGCGAAGACGACGAACAAGCCTCCTGGGTCGCCTACGAACTTACCAGAGATCGATTAAATGACAACTGGGTAGAACGGTCCAATACTTTCCGACCCGATCCCGAAGTGCACACCGAAAGCGCTACCCCACGCGATTACAATGGAAGCGGCTATGACAAAGGCCATTTATGCCCGGCAGCCGATATGGCTTTCCGGGAAGACGCCATGGACGAAACGTTTTTTATGAGCAACATCAGCCCGCAAGTCCCCGGTTTTAACACCGGCATCTGGCGCGAACTGGAAGAACTTACCCGCGACTGGGCACGCAGATTCGGCAAATTGTATGTTGTAACAGGGCCTATGCTCCGACAACAAGCACTTGGCCAAATCGGATTCAGCAAAGTTGTGGTGCCATCCTACTTCTATAAAGTGCTCTACGCCCCCGATCATCACCGCGCCATCGGTTTTATGATCCCCAATGAAATAAGCGAACGCCCGGTTATGGATTATGCCTACGCAATTGATGCGGTGGAAAAAAGCAGCGGCATCGACTTCTTTCCCCAAATTCTGAAAGGTCTCGATGAAGAACTGGAAGGAAATCTCGACAAAAATGCCTGGCCCGTCAATCAAAAACGTTTCGAAAAACGCATCAAATCCTGGAATCTTGGAAAATCCGCCCCCAACTGATCCTTTCCGCCGCAAAAGTCTTTAAATCCTGCTCATCAAGGTAATTTTAAACGCATTTTGAAGACAAAACATCTATTATTTCCTGTATAACTACATCATTTTGGACTATCACGCGTTCTTTTGATTAGTCGAACTGCTGAAAAATTTATCCCTATGAAAAAAATCCTTTACCTGCTCCTGATGGCTGTATCGGGATGTCGGCCAAGCCCTGAATATGTACCCATCCCTACTCAGATATGCCTGTTTACCACCCACCACGGCCAGCCCATCCCCGATGCAATCATCTACTTGAAATACAATGCCGATACCTTTCCCGGCTATAAAAACCCACCCGCTTATTTTGACGATTCTTTTCGTACCGGAAAGAACGCCCGTGGCTGCATCCAATCTGTTCCCGAAGGCCGCCACTGGATGATCGGATTTGGATACGATAGCCTGCATTATCCAAATGAGGTTTTCGGATCGCTCCCCATCACCATTTCCCTGGATGGTAAGCCAAAATTGGATACGATGTTTTATCTTTCGGAAAAACATTGAATCTTTACGCCGCTCCCTTTGAAAAAAAATGCTGCCTATGTCTGCTCAAAAAATATGTAATGCCCTGGTTTTCACTACACTTTTAATATGTGGATTATGGGCCTGCCAAGATACCCTTGAAACTCCAAAACCCCGCGCATACCCCCGCGTGGTATACCCCGAAAAATCATACGTCCCTTTTGATGCCCATTATTGCAATTTTACCTTCGATATGCCTCAATATGCCCAGGTAGAACGCGATACAACCTTTTTTGACGAAAAACCTACCAGCGACTGCTGGTTTAACCTGGTTGTACCAGCCCTGAATGCCAAAATATATTGCACATACAATGACATCCGAAACCGAACCGATTTTGACGAACTGGTAAAGGACGCTTTTGATATGACCAACAAACACAATGTAAAAGCCAGCTACATTGACGAACAAATTGTAAACCGCCCCAATGACCATGTACACGGAATTGTTTTCAATGTCGAAGGCCCGGCAGCATCCTCCTACCAGTTTTTTCTCACCGACTCAACCCGGCATTTTCTCCGAGGCGCCTTGTATTTTAACACCCAGGCACGACCCGATTCCCTGGCCCCAGTAGCAGCCTTTATGAAAAAAGACATCAATCACTTGGTTGAAACCTTAAAATGGAATAAATAAATTCTAATACCTAAACTATTATTAATGAAAACCTTAATCTTGTTTTTTGGCTTTATCTCCATCTCCCAACTGCATGCGCAACTCACCCTGACGCAAATCATGGATGACCCCAAAGTTTCAGTCGGTAATCTGCCTTCCAGCCCATTCTGGTCTGAAGACAGCAAAACCCTTTACTTTAACTGGAACCCAAAGTCGGAATCCAATGATTCCTTGTATGCCTATGATCTAAAAGCCGGCGCCACCAACAAGTGGCCTGATCAAAGCCGACTGCCCGCAAGATATGGCGTGTATAATGCAGACTATTCCCTCAAAGCGTATAGCCAAAACGGAGATATATATTTACTTGATTGCAAAACCCAAAAGATTAAAACACTTACCAATACCCTGGAGGAAGAAAATGAATTGCAATTTAACGATCAGGGGAATGCAATCCTGTTTGAAAAAGCACGCAACCTGTATACCCTCGACATTTCAAGTGGCTTGATTACCCAATTGAGCAATTTCCAATTTTCAACGCCCAGAAATCAGTCAGCCCTGAACGAACAGGATAAATGGCTTAAAACAGAACAGTTGGAACTGTTTTCCGTGTTGAAAGAACGCGACCAAAAAAGAAAACGTGCCGAACAACAAGATAAATACCACAAGCCCGCTCGTCCGCGAACAATCTATCTGCAGGATAAAAACCTCGATTTTACCGGTATTAGCCCCAATTCGAATTTTATCGCCTATGCCACCTCGGCAAAAAGCAAGGAAAAGAATACCATTGTCCCCAATTATGTCACCGAATCGGGCTATACCACCGATATCACAAGCCGTGAAAAAGTAGGCGTTTCTGCCATTCAACCCGATTACTTCCTGTACGACCGCTCGCGCGATACCGTGTTTCAACTCGATCTTAAAACGATAGAAGGCATGTATGAACTGCCTGCCTATTTACAAGATTACCCCGATTCGACCCGAAAAACAACAGGCCCCCTGCGAAAAGTGTACCTGAGCCCCCCTTTGTGGTCTGACAACAACCACTATGCAGTGGTGACCGCGTATAGTGCCGATAATAAAGACCGTTGGATGCTTCAACTAGACCCTGAAAACGGCAAACTGAAAACGCTTGACCGCCAACATGATGACGCCTGGATAGGAGGCCCAATTGATGCCTTGGGCTTTTTGGGCGACAACAAAACCCTCTACTTTCAATCAGAAGCCGACGGCTTTGCTCATTTATATACCATAAACCTTGAAAACGGATCAAAAACCCAACTTACCAAAGGACAATTTGAGGTGCAATCGGTTCAATTATCGCGCGATAAACAATGGTTCTTCTTGCGTACCAACGAGGTGCATCCTGGAGAACAACACATCTATAAAATGTCGGTAAAAGGCGGCGAACGCATCCGAATGACTTTTAAAGTTGGGGCACACCAGGATTTGCAAATTTCTCCAGATGGCAAATATCTTGCTTATTTGTATTCATCTACCACCCAGCCCTGGGAAGTTTTTATTCAGGAAGCCCATGAACGCGCCAAGCCAATTCAGATTACGAATTCCCGCAGCGCCACTTTTAATGGTTATGGATGGCGCGAACCCAAAATAATCACCATTCCAGCGCGCGATGGCGCCCAAGTGTATGCGCGCTTGTACGAGGCAAATGGGAAAAATGGAGAAAAACCGGCTGTAATATTTGTTCATGGTGCAGGTTACCTGCAAAATGCACACAAGTGGTGGAGCCGATATTTCCGGGAAAACATGTTTCACAACTATCTGGCAGACAAGGGTTATACCGTTTTAGATATAGATTATCGCGGCTCAGCCGGATATGGCAGCGCATGGCGTACGGCCATTTATCGGAACATGGGAGGGAAAGACCTCGATGATCAGGTAGACGGCGCCAAATGGCTCGTCGAAAATCAGGGCATCAACCCAAAACGCATCGGTATTTATGGCGGCTCCTATGGCGGTTTTATTACCTTGATGGCCATGTTTAAAACCCCAGACGTCTTTGCTGCAGGCGCTGCTCTCCGACCTGTTACCGATTGGTCGGCCTACAACCATGGGTATACCTCCAACATTCTCAATGAACCCTTTACCGACCCAATCGCATACCGCCGCAGCGGCCCCATTTACTATGCCGATGGACTAAAAGGTCACCTGCTTATTTGCCATGGTATGATTGATACCAATGTGCATTTTCAAGATGTGGTTCGCCTGACACAACGACTCATTGAATTGAAAAAAGACGGATGGGAATTGGCGGCATACCCCCTGGAAGACCACGGATTTGTAGAACCCAGCTCCTGGCTGGATGAGTACAAACGCATTTTCAAACTATTTGAAACCCATTTGAAGTAAAATTATACTTTTCGCTTGAATGGCTGCATCCCACTTCCTTACAAAAAATTGATATTCAAAAGTTTAAGCCGATCGCCATGCCAAGAAGCATGCCACGCATGCGGCAAACCCGTTTCTTGCGCATCTAAATAACTCAAGTTGTGACCTATTGCAACCATTTGTCTAATCCGTAAGCGAAAACGAAAACGAAGCACTTGATCAGAAACCCGTTTGTGGTCACAGCATGGATTGAGTGGGGCAAAAGGCTGTTTATTGCGCTAAAAGTTGATTCGATCTGCCTTCTCATGTGTTTTTTCCAAAGCACGATTTGGTAAATATCCCCTCTTAGCGTGTTCTTTTTTCGGCAAACTTCCCAAGAACATCCATCCAATTGAGAACTGATATCCTCTACTTGGTAGTCTTGAAAGGCGCTGTCGGCAAAAATGGAAGAACCTTCTGGCAAGTTAAAATGCATGCGGTTGAGAAAATTTGAATCAAAATAGGAGCCTGGCAAAAAAGCGATCTCCACTGGAAGCCCATCCTGGGTCGTCAAAACAGCTACCTTGAATCCGTAGAAATAGGTTCTTTTTGAAACACATTTACCTCTAAAAATCTCATTGTCAACAAGTTTACACCTCGAAATCCGAATATTATGACAAACCGAAACCGGAAATGAATCGATTAAAAAGTTCTTTGTAGGGCTCTCTTGAACAAATATGGTGGCAAACAGATGAAAAATCTGTTCCAGTAAGACTTGATTACGGTGCATCCTGCGGTTGAATTGACTTTTGCTGAGCATTTCCTTGCAATGATGACTGAGCATGTACAAACGTGCTTTTTCAATATTGCCTCCGAAATATCGGCAGGCAACGAGCAAAGTGGTAAATATCAGCGCGTCGTTGACCTTCCTTTGAGGGTCTTCTTTGTGTTCAATTGCTTTTAATATATCGTCTAAAATGACATAAATTGCGACCGTGAAGAAATTCATACTGACCTCCGTGTTTGAGTGTGGTAACCCAAATTAACGGAGGTCTTTTTATTTGTCGAAGTTTCCTAATAGGTCACAACTTGAGTTAATTAAAACTTCAAATGACAGAAAATAAAGCAAAACAAAGCATTATAAATGCATTAAAGAAGTATCTGTTTGAGGTACTTACCATTTTTATTGGCATTTCCATTTCGTTTCTATTTGATGAATGGAGAGAAAACCGAAAAGACGAAGAAATCGCGAGAAAAAATTTGATCTTTTTAAGAAGTAATTTGGTGCAGGATACCTTGATCTTAACCGGTATGACGGAAATTGGCAAGGCATCTATATACAGCATCAACAAATTAATTTATTTTAATAAGGATTCAGAAATATCGGACAGCCTTAATGCCTATATCGATAAAGCCGCCGGTTACCTTGATTTCAAGCCCAACCAAATGGCTTATGAAGAAATAAAACAAACCGGGAATACCAGCTTAATTAAAAATGACACCTTGAAAAGGTCTTTTTTGTCCTATTATACCATTATAGCGCCTTACAGTGTGGAATGGTGCGCGGTGGATAAAAACCAAACCATGACCCAGTTGGTTCCCGAAATGAGCAATTATTTCC
>JAGWYI010000136.1 GCA_018969455.1 Bacteroidota bacterium
GGGTAGAGACTATGCTTACAGGGGGTGGGGCAGGGGAGGGAGCATCCTGTTCAACAGGATCGGGCGTTTTGGCACTTTGATGTTTGCGTACTGGCGGAGCGGGCTCTTTGGGGAGAGCCGTGGTGGGAGCAGCATCAGAAAGCAGGGCATCGTAGAGCTCTCTGACATAAGAAAGCATGATATCGACATCAATGCGTGCGATATTTTCAGGATCTTTGCTCATCCGTGTGAATTCCCGGTTGAGTTTGTCTATGTAAATTTTCGACTTTAACAAATCCATGCGCTGGCGGAAGTTAGATTGAGTGTGGCAAGTAACGATTAATTTCAGGTGCGAATTTCACAAATAAAGCACATTTAGAAGACAATTTTTTATTTTTTATCCGAATCAGATTTTTCGTACCTTGCAAAACCAAGCAATTGATGTATTTATTATGTTTTTAGAGCCTCACTTTAAAGGTCAGCGTTCTGGCTGGATTGAAGTAATTTGCGGATGTATGTTCTCGGGTAAAACCGAGGAATTGATCCGAAGATTGCGTCGTGCAAAGATCGCAGAAATGAAACTTGAAATCTTCAAGCCCCGTATAGACACCCGGTACGATGAATCGAGTATTGTTTCCCATGATACTTCTGCGCTTTTGGCCATTCCTGCGGAACATTCAAGTCGCTTGCTCAAACTCGATCCTGAGGTTAAGGTGGTTGGTGTAGACGAGGCCCAGTTTTTTGATTCAGATCTTCCGGCGGTGTGCCAACAGCTTGCACTTCAAGGGGTACGGGTGATCGTTGCTGGTTTGGATATGGACTATCGGGGCATCCCTTTTGGGCCAATGCCTTACTTGTTGGCCATAGCCGAGTATGTAACCAAGGTACATGCCATTTGTGTACATTGCGGCAACCTGGCTACCCATTCTTATCGTTTGGTGGATGGGGATACCGTGGTTTTATTGGGAGAAAAGGAACAATATGAGCCGCGTTGCAGGGCATGTTACCATATGGGCAACATATTAAGATTGAAATAATTCTGCCAAAGCGTTCAACAAACCGCTCTTGAAACCCCAACGATGTTTACCTTTGCGGCTTCATTTTTAAATACCACCTAAATGTTGAGCAACAAGCAAACCAGACGGCTGCGGTCGGCCCTGATTTCGGTATATTCAAAGGAAGGGCTCGAGCCCATAATTCGTCGGATGCATGCCTTGGGAATTCAACTGTACAGTACAGGTGGAACCCAGTTGTTTATTGAAAACCTGGGAATCCCGGTACACAGCGTTGAGTCGCTTACCGGCTATCCGAGCATATTGGATGGCAGGGTAAAGACCTTGCACCCTGCAGTATTTGGCGGATTGTTGGCCCGGCGAAATCCTGAACATCTTGAACAATTGCAACAATACAAGATCCCAGCGTTGGATTGCGTATTGGTGGATTTGTATCCGTTTGAAGAAACCGTTTTGAAAGGTTCAGATGAACAGGACATTATTGAAAAAATTGACATTGGGGGCATCTCGCTTATTCGGGCGGCTGCAAAAAACTATCAGGATGTGGTTGTGGTGGCATCCCAATCGGAGTACCAGCCCTTTTTACGCATTTTAGAGGAGGCTGAAGGCGAATTTAGCCTGGAGCAACGTCGGGAATTTGCACGAAACGCATTCAAGGTGAGTTCTAATTACGACACAGCCATTTTTAACTGGTTTAACGCAGACCATATTGATCTTTCGTTTAAGCATTCCATTCATGCATCTGAAGTGTTGCGTTACGGGGAGAATCCACATCAATCGGGTGTGTTTTATGGCGATTTTGATGCCATTTTTGACAAGTTAAATGGGAAAGCCATTTCATACAACAATCTGGTTGACATTGATGCTGCCGTGCAATTCATGCGTGAATTTGAGGGCGAAGCACCCACATTTGCCATCCTGAAACATACCAATGCCTGTGGGGTAGCGCAAAGGGAGCACTTGTCAGAGGCTTGGGCTGCCGCTTTGGCTTGCGATACAACTTCTGCATTTGGAGGAATATTTATCTGCAATACCCGCTTGGATGTAGCAACAGCCCAGGCAATCAATTCCTTGTTCTACGAAGTATTGATCGCCCCTGATTTTGAGCCGGATGCACTCGAATTGTTGCGTAAAAAAGAACAACGTATTTTATTGAAAATCAAGTCGTTTGAAGTGAAAAGCCGCAATTTTCGCAGTTTGCTGAATGGTGTTGTAGAGCAAGATGCAGATTTAAAGATGGAAACTGAATCGGATTTAAAAACGGCAACTCAAAGAGCCCCTACACCTGAAGAACTTACGGCCTTATTGTTTGCCGTAAAATGTGTTAAACATTTGAAATCCAATGCCATTGCTCTGGTGAAGGATCGGCAATTAATGGGCATGGGTTGCGGCCAGCCTTCCCGGGTTGATGCACTCCGACAAGCCATAGCCAAGGCTCGTTCTTTCGGATTCAATCTGGAGGGCGCTGTGATGGCTTCTGATGCCTTTTTCCCGTTTCCCGATTGTGTTGAAATTGCACATGAAGCGGGCATCCGTGCGGTGATTCAGCCAGGAGGCTCCATCAAAGATCAGGACTCGATAGATGCATGTAATGTTCGCAATATGGCGATGGTACTTACCGGATTCAGGCACTTCAAACACTAAATTTTTCCCGATACGCCAATGCCTCAGATGGGAAAAGCGTGTTTGGCCAAAAGCACAATTTCTTGACACAAAAAAGACGGATTGGTCCGAAATTAAAAGCAAAAGCGGCTGATATTCAGCAGATTCTGGATGGTTTTTTTCCGGAAACGCCTATTCCTTTACACCATAAGGACGCTTATACTTTGTTGATTGCCGTTTTGCTTTCGGCCCAATGTACCGATGAAAGGGTAAATCAGGTGACTCCGCATTTGTTTGCGTGTGCCGACAATCCGGTAGACATGGTAAAGTTGAAGGAGGAAGAGATTCGGGAAATTATTCGTCCCTGCGGGTTGTCGCCCATGAAGGCAAAGGGCATATGGGGCTTGTCGCACATTTTGTTGAATCAATATGAAGGTAAAGTGCCTGCCAGCTTTGAGGCTTTGGAGGCCTTGCCTGCAGTAGGCCATAAAACGGCCTCAGTGGTAATGTCGCAGGCATTTGGCGTTCCGGCGTTTCCAGTAGATACCCACATTCATCGTTTGGCGAAGCGGTGGGAATTGACGGCTGGCAAAAATGTAGAAGAAACAGAGCGCGATTTAAAGGCCATTTTTCCGGAATCCAGTTGGAACAAATTGCATCTTCAAATAATATATTACGGCCGTAAATACTGTCCGGCGCGTGGACACAAACGAGATGAATGCCCGATCTGCCTGAAATACAACACAAAAGACATTTAATTTTGTGCGCATCGACGTTTGGTGGCGCCAACGATTTTGTACACCAGTTCGATTTCGGGTTGAATGACCGCATTTTCCGGCGCTTCAAGTTGTTTTTTCAACAATTCTTCTGCGTGAAGGAATTGGCCTTGACCGATTGCATATTCAATATTGAATTGATTTTCTTTGACAAAGCGCCTAAATTGTTGTGCATGAAGGTCTTTTGAGTGTCGAAAAAAGAAATACATCATAATAACCGAAACGAGGGTTGCCAATAAACCACTGGCTAACAGGGATTTGAATCCAAAGCCGCCTTTTTGGAGCCTCAGGGCTTGATAATCGTGTTGGAGTTGGTGCAATTCTTGTTGAAGAGCATGGTTGGCTTCTGCGAGTTTTTGTGCCCGGTGTTCTGAAGCGGCAAATGCTTTTTCCAAAGCGGAAAGGCGTTTTTCCGAATCAAGATCCCGAAAATTTGGTTCCATAGTCAGGTAGTTGAGTACACAAAGTTAGGGTACTCCTGCATGACACTCAAGCATCTTGTTTTAAATATATGAAAATTGACATTTTAGCCATTGGCATTCATCCGGATGATGTAGAATTAAGTACGGCTGGCACCTTACTTAAGCATGCGGCTACAGGCAAGACATTTGGCATACTGGATTTAAGCCAGGGTGAGTTGGGGACACGTGGCACAGCTGAAATCCGATTGCAGGAAGCGGCGGCCTCCGCTCAAATCCTGGGCGCTGCATTCCGGTGGACCTTGGATATTGCCGATGGTTTATTTACACATCATCCCGATAATTGGTTGAAAATTGTATCAGCCATTCGAGCTTGTCAGCCGGAAATTGTGTTGTGTAACGCACCCGACGACCGGCATCCCGACCACGGCCGGGCTGCTAAAATGACAGTAGATGCCTGTTTTTATGCCGGTTTGGAGCGAATAGCAACCTTTGATGTGGATGGAAATGTGCAAAAAAAGTGGCGCCCGAAAGCGGTTTACCATTACATACAAGACAAACAGCTTACCCCTGATTTTGTGGTAGACATTACCCCGTTTTATGGGCGGAAAATGGAAGCAATTATGGCTTTCAAATCCCAGTTTTACGATCCCAATGGTCCCATGCCCAATACGCCCATATCAGGAAAGGATTTTGTTGATTTTATGGATGCCAAAATGCGTGTATTTGGGCGACCGATACAAGTGGAATTTGCCGAAGGCTTTATCAATACCCGCACACCCGGAGTGCATTCATTGTTTGATATAATTTGATTTTCCTTCCAGCCAATCTACATATTCAACGGAGCCCAAGCGGAATTTGACGGGAATTTTGTTGGATTTGGCCCACTGATATTCTATTCGGCAAAAAAAAGGCAATTGTTCCCGATTCCACCGGGGTGGGAGCGCTGCGCTGTTGGGGCGTATATTGCTTTCGGCATTTAATTTGACCAACAGCAGTTGATCCCAGGAGCCCAATGCGTTCATTTTTTGCGCATGCATCTTATTGCACATGCAAAAGATGCTAATGATCAACAACTTACATATCGTCCAATCTTTTTGTGCCTTCATACATTTCGTATTTATAATATCCACATTCCATGGCGCCATTAAAGAGTGCCAGTCTTCGGGCGGTGCGTAAGCCCATGCTTTTCAAAGCATCTCGATTGGATGAAATAATCCAGGCATCCCAGCCTGCCCATTGTTTTTTCAAGCGATCGCCCATTGACTGATAAAAGTCACGGATGTCGGAAACTTGCATGCGTTCATCGTAAGGAGGATTGGCAATGAGTACCCCATGATTGGATGGTCGGAGCAATTTTTCGAAAGCCACGGATTGCACCCGCACGTTTTTTTCCATTCCGCTTTGCATCAGATTAATGGAAGTTGCATTTCGGGCGCGTGGGTCTTTGTCGCCAGCATACAACTTAACCGGACAAGGTTTGATGGACGCATCGGCATCAGATTTAACTGATTTCCACAGTTTTTCATCAAAATCTGACCATCTGAAGAATCCAAAGCTTGGGCGTAAGTATTGAGGTGGCGTAGCGGTAGCGATCCAGGCTGCTTCGATGGGCAGGGTTCCACTTCCGCACATGGGGTCAACAAAATCGGAATTGGCATCCCAACCACTGAGCAGAATCATGCCGGCGGCCAGTACCTCATTCAAAGGAGCCGGTACGGTATCGGCGCGATAACCGCGTCGGTGCAAGGAATCGCCGCTTGAATCGAGGGAAACATCAATTGATTCTCCAGATATGTGGATTTGGATGCGCAAATGAGGCGTTACGGTGTTTACATCGGGTCGGCGGCCGTGCAGGTCGCGAAATTGATCCACGATGGCATCTTTTACGAGCAACGCTACAAAGTGGCTGTGCTTAAAAAAGTTACCGCTGGTAATTGCGTCTACCGCAAGACTTTGGTTGGGCTTGAGGTATTGTTGCCAGTCAATGGTGCGGATACCTTCATACAGGCTTTTTTCGTCCTGTGCCTGAAACGATGCAATTGGGATTAGAATGCGCAAAGCCGTGCGCAATTGATAATTGGCAGCATACAAAATGCGTTTATCGCCTTTAAAAACAACCGCTCGTTTCACCTGGCGGATGTCGGTAGCGCCCAGCGTTTCCAGTTCGGCAGCAAGAACCGGCTCAAGGCCGTGCATGGTTTTTGCAAGAAAATCCTGAGTATTCGTATTCATCCAGGCAAAAGTACTGCATTTTTGCGGGGTATGATTGAAATAAATCCATTGCCCAGTCCTTTACATGAAATTCGGGCACATCCGGGCGACCCCAGCATTCGCTTGTTTGTCAAGCGTGATGATTTGATCCACCCTACGGTATCGGGCAACAAATGGCGAAAGTTACATTTGGCTGTAGAAAAAATGTTTGAAGCCCGAAAAAGTGGGATTATTAGCATGGGCGGCCCATTTTCCAATCATTTGCATGCCCTTGCAGCCTATGGAAACGCTATGGGATTTCCCACCTTAGGAATCATACGAGGCAACAGTGCCGACTTGAGCAATCCGACACTTTCTGCGGCTGGCGCATGGGGAATGCAGTTCAGGATAGTTTCCAAAAAAAGTTACGATCTGGGATTGGATTCGGATGACATACAAAGCATAATAAAAGAAAATAAGAATTATATGTTCTTGCCGGAAGGTGGTTCGAGCAGAGAAGGAGTATTGGGTTGTATGGGAATAGGGAGGGAAGTGGAAACAGTTTTCCACGATTTCCCCGGGCCCAGGTATCTTTGTGTTCCTGCGGGCACGGGATGTACTGCTGCAGGCGCCATGCTAGGCTTGAATAATTCCCGATGGGAAGGCCTGGTATTTCCTGCTGCACCCTATGGCGTAGACTGGCCACGCATAGACGCCTACATACGCGCGGAAAAGGTGGCATCAAATCTTGCATTCAAGGTAACGGACCAATACACTTTTGGTTCGTTTGTGACCAAGTCTGAAACTTTACATGCATTTATAGCGGATTTTAAGTTGCGGTACGCATTGTTACTAGACCCTATATATACTTGCAAGATGATGTATGGCATTTTTGATCTTTTAGGATTGGGGTACTTTCCTGCAAACAGCCTGGTGGTGGCAGTTCACACGGGTGGTTTACAGGGTTGGGATGGCATTCGGCGTGAAGTAAAAGTGGTTTAGGGTTTTTTAATCTTTTGAATAAGAGCAGGTTTGGCTTTGAGGTCGTAAGCTTTTTGCCAGAAATTCCGCGCCTCGCTTGGTTTTCCTAGTGCCGATAACAAATCGCCGTAATGTTCCAGAATTCCGGGGTTTTGCGCTCCACCCTTATTGAGTAGCGCTTCGTACAACATTTCTGCGGTGGGGTAGTCCTTTTTTTTGAAGGCCAGGTAGGCCAGTTGGTCGTTGATATCGAGGGCGATGGGGCTGTTTCCGGCCATTAGCCGGGCTTGTTCCAATTGGGTTTGCGCGTCATCGAAATGGGCATTTTCAATGGCCGCAATACCGAAATAGAGGTAGGCGCGCGGTTGATTTGGGAAAGCCTCAATAGCCTGTGCGGCTATGGATTCCATTTCGGGGTAAAGCGTCAGTTCTTCCAGGATAGACAAGGTATTTTCCCATGCCCCGAATACATTTGGATTAAGGCGGATGCATTGTCGGTAAGCCTCGAGGGCTGCTTCGGGTTGTTTTTCCAGGTAAAGCACCGCACCCAGGAAGCTGAATGCTTTAGGGTCGGAAGGGTGCGTTTGGCAGAGGGTTTTGCCTAGATCAAGCACGTTTTTGGCCAGTTCGGTGTCGTTGGAATTCTTTTTAATTTTGTCGAGATACGGGATTGCCTCTTTTAATTTTGCATCTATGGGAACTTGGGGGTTTTCAAACACAGGGAAGAGGTTAAGAATCGCGGTTGAGTTTCCGGTGCTGGATTTACGGATCATGGCGAGTTTGGCATCCGGGTCGTTGGGCGCCATTTTCAGCAGCATTTCCCAGGATTGTCCTGCATTTGTCATGTCTCCTTTAGACTGGTAGTATTCAGCCAGGTTTTTACGGTATTGGATTTCGTTGGGAAAAGCGTCGGCCAGTTTTTTCAGTTCGAGGGCAGCTTTGTTGAAATCACCCATTTGTTCGTATATCAGGTGTTTTTTTTCCGAGCTGGTTTCAGAGATGCCGAGTAAATTTTCTACTTTATCGAGTGCTTTTATGGCGGCTTTAGGATCATCATTCAGCAGGCAGATGTAGGCAAGTTTGTCCCAAAAATCGGCCTGTTTCGGATTCTTTTTTGTGAGTGTTTCCATGTTTTTCAGGGCATCCTTGTATCTGCCTGTTTTTTCGAACAGATCAATTTGATACAGGAGGTACCATGAATTCTGGGGGGCTAGTACAATAGCCTTAGCGATAGCGTTTTGTGCATTACTCCAATCTTCTATTTGGGCATAGCATCGTGCCAGTCCGTACCATCCGGCGTCATTGGCGGGATTTTCGTAGGTGAATTTTTTATAAAGTTCCAGCGCGGGTCCCCAATGTTCTAGAATTAGTTCGCGTTCGGCGAGCACGAAATCGCTTTGCAGTGCAACTTCGGCTTCAGGAACAATTTTCACCTTACCGCCAATGGTATTTTGGGCAAAAAAGGGGTTTGTCAACAACAAACAAGCAGAAAAAAGAATCAATCGCATTTCATAGCATTTGAAAGGGGGCAATTACCGCTGGGTAAAGTTGCTGTAATCGCCGAGGTTAAGTTCATCTTTGGAACCGACAAACTTACTGGAATTCCCCACCATTGAATTATCGAGTACCGCATTTTTAATTTGGGATCGATTTTGGATGATGGTATTGGTAATCACGGTATTTTCTACAGAGGAGAAGTTTCCAACGCTCACATATGGCCCGATGATGCTGTTTTTGACTACAGCATTGGTTCCGACGAAGCATGGCGGAACGATCACGCTGTTTTCAATAACGGCGTTTGGGGCGATCAGCCCTTTGTCGCGGTTGAACTCCAGCATGCGTTCATTAGAGTAGAGAATGGCATCTTTGTTTCCGCAGTCGAGCCATTCTTCAATATCGCCCGTTTTGAACTTCACCCCTTCTTTTTTCAGCATTTCGAGGGCAGTGGTTAATTGAAATTCATTTTTTTCCTTAATTTCATTTACGATGATG
>JAGWYI010000137.1 GCA_018969455.1 Bacteroidota bacterium
CCGTAGTTGCCGGTGCCGTCACATACAGATACGATCACGTCGTTCGGGAATTTAACGAAGTAGTCTTGTTCGTAGTTCACCACTACGCGCTGGGTGCACTGGCTGCTTTGGCCATGGCAATCGAAGGCGCGGAAAGTACGCGTGATCGTTCCTTTGTTACAAACGGTGTCGAACAGGCTCAGGTTCACAGCGTGGGTCAAACCGCACTGGCCTTGGTATACTTTGGTTACATCCAGGCAGCAGTTGTCGTATACTGTTGCTTTGCCGTAAGCCCACAGGCTTGGGTCGAAGTTCTCGCAGGATACAGTAACGTTTGCAGGTGGTACGCAAGCAGGTTTGATTTTGTCTTGTACTTCTACGCTCACCATGCACTCGTTGAAGATTGGAGTACCGTCTGGGCCGA
The DNA here is from genome assembly GCA_018969455.1 of Bacteroidota bacterium. Taxonomy (GTDB): domain Bacteria; phylum Bacteroidota; class Bacteroidia; order Chitinophagales; family Saprospiraceae; genus M3007. Next base: position 404 of record JAGWYI010000137.1, read on the forward strand.
TAGAGAAGTTGCCGTTTACGTCAACCTGGTATACACGCAGGATCACTGTTTGAGTGGTTCCCACTTCGCAGCAGTAGAATTTGATCGAATCTTGTTCTGCTGTTGCACGTTCGAACTCGCTTGGGAAGTCGGGGAAGATATCGTCGCAGGCAGCGAAACCGTTGGTGCCGTTCAAACCGCTGATGCAGTCGCTGTATGGCGCCATGCGGCGTACTGTGAATTTCAGGTTGTTACAGTTGTCGTAAGAACCGTCGTCGAAAGTTTTCGCTTTAACCCAGGTTACACCCGCGAAGGAGCAAGCATCCAGGGCAGCAGGTGTGCCGTTTGGACCTGCTGGGCCGTAGCAATCGAATGGATCATCCAAACCGATACCTACTACGGTGTACTCGTCGCAAGCAGCAACCGGTGGTACGTAGTCGCGTACGGTCAATTTGAAGGATGCGCTGGAAGTGTTGCCGCAATCGTCTTCTGCAATGTATACTACGTTGTGTGTACCTACTGGCAGACATGGTGTCCAGCCGTATGCACCCAAAGTATCCAGATCCCACAGGTTGTTGCCGGGGAAGGAAGTCAAAGAACCGCCGATGGTGTACATGCCGGTTTGGTCGCCGGTGAATGGATCGAAGGTTGTGATCATACCGCTCAGGTGGTTGATCCGGGAGCAGTTATCTTCGATGATTACATCTGGAAGGTTGGTGGTTGCGCAGCAAGTGAATGGATCGGTTGATACAGTCAGGTTGGCTGGTGCAGCAATTGCAGGACCTTGGTTGTCAATAACTTTGATGATTTGGTTGTACTCGAAACCATCGCCGATACACCAGTCGATGATTGACCAGCGACGACGGATTTTATACGTACCGTCGCATACATCAATTACGATGTCTTCGTACTGCCAGTTGATGGTGCAACCTACGGGTTTGCCGAATACATAGGGGTAGCCTTGCAAGCCCTGGCCTTCAATCCATTGTGGAGTTGGGTAAGCGTTGTCGGTGCACAGGAATGCTGGTGCGTCGATGCCATCATAGTCGGTTGGTGGAACCAGATCAGACAAAGTTGGCAGTTTGTAGCTGATTTTTTGTGCGCAGGTAGAAGTGTTGCCAGAGCCGTCTTTCGCAGTCCATTTGCGGGTTACTACTTTAGAGAAACCGGTTGCACAAGTGCCTGGTACTTCAGAATCTACATAGGTCAGCGTAATTGGGCCGCATGCATCGAAGGCAGGTTCTGCGGGTGCATTTACATTCAGTTCCAATCCTACGATTTCTACCACACCATCGTCGCCAGCAAAGTTGTCGGCGATTCTGATTTTCCAGATACCGTTGGCGTTTTTACCATTGAATACAGCCAAAGTTGTTGGGTTGGATACACCGCCTTGCAAGCACCGCAAAGGAGCGCCCCCTGCATTCAATTGTGCGCAAAGCGTGATGGAAGAACCAGCATCGTCGAATTTGCAATCGATGGGCCATTCCTGACCGATACAACCGCCGATGGTCATTACAGTTGCTTGTGTTCCGTCTGGTGCGGTCAAGCTAACGTTCAAGTCGGGCAACCAAGTGTGGCCTGTCAATTTCAAACGTACGTTGGCATCCAATACAGGAACACCTGCTGGAATGTAAGTATAGTCGAAGTTGTATGTCTGAACGTCGGGAGTTGGAGAGCCTGGCTCGCCGATTGGATCATTGGGCTTGTACTCCTGGTACTGATATCCTACGATGGCAGGAGCGGGTTCGTTTACCGGTGTGCCGTTACATGGAATGATTTGGTCGCGGCATTTCAGTACAGGTGGCAGCTTGTCTTCGAATTTGATATTGCCCCAGCATTTGTTACCGGTTTTTGGATCTGTTACACGAACCTGGTAGGTTTTGCCTACGTCGCCAGGACCTGCTACCGCTGGAACCCATGGGCCGTTGCCGAATGGAGCGGTTTTGTCCAATTCAACAATGTAGTTGTCGTAGCAACCGTATGGGCCGCCTTCCAATACATCATCTGCGCCTACTACGCCAGAGCAGTTCTCATCCAGAGAGAAGTAAACCAGGTCATTGCAAATCAACGAAGTGATTGCATTCGGGTATTCATTAACCGTTACGCTGAAGCAGCAAGTGGCAGTATTGCCGCTTGCGTCTGTGGCTTTAAAGCAGTTGGTGGTTGTACCGATCGGGAATTCAGAGCCCGATGGAAGGCCTGATGTTTGAACGCCTACAACTGGAGAAGAAGCGTACAGAATCGCTTTCATGTCGTAGCCCCCGATACCCAGATTGGCGATCAGGGTTGGGTTAGCAGACGGGTAGCCACAAGCGTCAGAAGCGAACCAGGTTCTTGTACCTGAACCAGGAGGCATTGCAATTACGAAAGAGGAGCTCGATACAACTTCCATCAACACTGTTGTGCCAGCGGGGATGTTCACGTTGATCGGAATCGTTTTCATCTGACCTGCAGTGGTTGGAGTAACCGGTGTTGCAACCGAAGAACCCAACAGGGTGCGGTTTGCAGATGATACGTTGTATGGAAGAGCGGCATTATTCAGTTTGTACAGGTTAACCGTAAGGGTTGCAGCAGCGCTGGAACCTGCTGGCCATCCTTGTACGATACCAACGCGTGCTGCAGTGGTAACTACATTGGTAGCAAAACCAGTCAAAACCTGGAAAGCATTTACGGGCAAGCCAAAGCAAGCAACAGAGTTGTTGTTGATTGCAACGTTTGTATCAGGAATTGCGAAGTAGCCATTTGAAATACCTGCGCAGTTGTCGGATACAGATACATTGTAGCTATACAACGCAGTACATTCGCCTGGAGCCAAGTTGATTGTAACGTTGTTTTGGCAAGACACAACCGGTGGCGTATTGTCCACAACTGTTATTGTAGAAGTAACGCTCGATACTACAGTACCGCCGCAAGTGCTTACCAATTGCCACGTAATTGTGTTTACTCCAACTGGTACGTTGGTCAACGTGATCGTTGCAGGAACTACAGAACCGATTACAACAGCAGCGCCGCCGTTGATGCGATACTGAAGGCTGAACGAACTGTTGCAACCTCCTGGGTTGAAACCTGGTGTTGCAGTCGTTACTGTAGCAGCGCAAGCTGTTGCTCCAGCGCCGGTACCAGCAGTGATGTTAGCAGGTGCAATCAATGCACATGCGCCAGTAGGCGCTTCTGCAACTGCAGCAGCCCAACCCGCAGAAGAAACAGAACCGTCAGAACCGAACGTAAAGGTCAAACGACCTGTTGCGTTACCGGCCGTTGCGCGAACGGTGTTTGCAGCAAAGTTGTTCGGTGCTGTGGTGCCTTGCCAGCCACCAGCTGGAAAACCGCTGATGGTAGCGCCCAAGCCTGAAGAAATCAACGGAGATGCAGTTGTGCCACCGTCATATACATACAAGGCATCCCAGCCGCTTTCTACTGCGAAAGAAGAGAATACAGCCTGGATTTTGTTGGTTGCAACTGAAGGCGCGAACGTTACCGCAGTAGCGTTGTTGTTGCCGTTGGAATAGTTCGCAGCAGATCCTCCGTTGTCGAAGAAATTGAAAGAACATGTGCCCGGAGGCGCAATCGTGAAGGTTTGGTTAACCCCCGTGTTGAAAGGCATATTTACTGTTACCTGTGCAAAGGACTGCGATACAGTCATGCAAGCCAGCAACAACATACCCCAAAGAGTTATATTGCTTTTTTTCATGAGAAAAGATAATTTTCTTGTTTGAAATGTTAATTAAAACCCTGATTTCGCTGAAAAAGAAAATTATTCAGACAACAGTGCAATCAGGTCATTGTAGATAGCATTCCAATCGCTTTGGGACATACCCGGCGTGTTGTGTGAGCTATCCAGTCCTTGTGCAGGTGCAACTGCATAAAAACCATTCAAGGCAGCAGTTGGAACATCCATACCATTATCCAAACGCTCAGAAGTACCGAGGTAAACGGTAGCTTGCATTTTCAGATAAAGCGGGTTGGAAGCGCTGCCGCTGTTCAGTTCTTGGGCGATGTTGTTAATCTCCGTTTGAAGGGCAGTAACAGCAGCACCTTTTGATTTCCAGGTCAAACCATTCGGCAGTTTGATCACGGAAGTACCAGCAGGATCTACAAGTTTCTGCGCCTGAGCCGTGTTCGAACTGAAAAACAGTCCGCCCAACAGGAATACCAAGGATAAAATCGAAGGCATTCCAATTTTAGCAAACATTTTTTTCATGTTAAAAAATTGAAATTGTGAAAGGTTACGATGAATGAATTTTTTTTTCGGTGCAATATCAACGATTGATCCAAACAAAAAAAGCACCAACCCAGGTTGTGATTGACCTGCAGTAAGTGCTTTCTTCGGTACTAAAGAAGTACAATTTGATCTCATTAACTTTTCATGATGATTAAGCCCGACAACCAACAGATTAACAGGCAAAAAACAAATTTTATGCAAAAATCATGCCAAAAATCCAAATTTCCATAGGTTGTAAATTTGGCTATACCATTTTTTGCAATCGATAGCTAAGGTAATGTTATATTGACAATTTTGAGAACAAAAAACCAAAGAAAAGTAAAACTATTTCTAAAAAATCGACAAACGTATCGTTCTCTTGTTTTATTCCAGATCGTTTTTGCCACGAGACCACATTTACAATTTTTATACGAATTAGTTTTTGAAAGGGAACAAAAAGAAACCAGACGTAGCGAATAGAGGATTAGATCGTTTTGAGGTGTGAAATCAATTAAACTAGCCCTAGTTGTGGCTGTTAACATATACCATTCGTCCTGTTTTTATGGTATTTGCATCCAAAACAACCCGGTAAAAATAAACACCTGCGCCCGGTAAATTCGTACCGCAAATTTGCGCAATCGGATTACCCGGCGCAGCAGCTTTTTTATCCGAATACACCAATCGACCTGTTACATCGTAAACCTCCAATAAATACCGGGCGTCAGGGCAGTTCCTGCACGATATCCAAATGCTTTCAACAAACGGGTTGGGATCTGCCGAAATATCCCATTCACGATTTGAGGGCGCAGTTTCCCCAACTGGAAGTCGAATTGCCAGGTGCATTATCTCGTCTTTAATGTATACCTCAGACTTTAATTTTAAATCTATTAGACTAAAAAATAATTTATAATTTAAACTATTTCCATTTTTTACACATACAAAATCCAACAAATCAGTATGCTCGGTTTGTTCCAGGCCCCGATTCCAGCTAACCCGAAGTTCTTCGGGCGAAATTTGTACCCAATTTTCAGAACGCAAAAAACTCTCCTCCGGAATTTCAACCCTGAATTGCTTGTTTGCTGGCATCCCTAAAGCAAATTGAATCCCATCGACACGCCGGTTTGCTTCCAGTTTCAAACGGCAGCGCACGGAATCGACGCCTGGAATATCCATAATTTGAAGCGAAAGCCAGGCGGTATCTTGCCCAGTACGCGCTTGTGCCGGATTGCTGCTGTTGTTTACATCGCCTACTTTGATCCCCACAAATTGGTTACCCAATGAGTCGGTATTCAAATTTTGAATAAAAATTTCTTCCGGAAAACCACCATAAAAAGGATTATTCGGGTTAATAAATGAATGGGAAGCAGGAATAAAACGCCAGGAATTTATGCCTGGTAAGGTATCATATATACCCAATATTAATTTGCGTAACTGAACAATGTCGAAGGTCGTAACTGAGCCAGATTTATTGGCATCGGCGGCAATGAGCTTATACGGCGAATTCAATGGCTGTATTCCCAAAATATGCCGCGAAATCAACAATAAATCGTAGGTTGATATGCCGTTCGACCAATTGGCATTGTTGATGGGACGAATGTGATAGCTGGAATCGGAGGCCAAATCATCAAAGCGAAATCGCCCTGTTGAATCGCAATAATTTACCACATATAAACCGTTGTTATACAATTCAACCGGAATATTTCGAACAGTATCTCCCTGTTCTGTTCGGATGCCGCCACCCAATGCTCGCAAGGTCGGCCCCGAAGCGCACACCTGATTGGGATCATTTATCGATACCATGGTGGTGCAAACAGCCACATTCCCCGAAGCATCCCCTATCGTTAAACTTATTTTTTTGAATCCCAGCGATTGACAGTCAAAATTAGAAGGCGCCACATATTTGCTCAAAAAAGCCGGGGTTGTACATGCATCATAACTTCCCGCATCTATTTCATCCGGGCTTATACTGGCATAACCTGAGGCATTCAAGGGAATACTCAAACCCGTTTTACACAATGCAATGGGTTTGGTTTGGTCACGCACCTCTATCTGAACTGTTTTCTGGCTTGTATTTCCACAATCGTCGGTGGCCGTAAAAACCACCTGATGCATTCCAACCGGATACAAACCGGATGCATTGGCGCCAAGATTCAAGGCATACGGGCTGTTGTGTACGATGCTCAACACCGTACTGCAATCCTGTGCACTGACTTCGGGCAGGTCCACAAATGCCTGGCAACCACCCGAACCGGTGCTTGCCAGAACTGGGGCCGGTACATTCAGGATGGGGCCCTGCTGATCAACGACATCGATGGTTTGCACGTACTCCCAAATACCGGGCGAGCCCAAATTGCCTGTGTAAATACAAGGATCAACCACCTTCCAGGAACGGAAAATGCGTTTGCAATAGGGAGCTGGCGCCTGAATCAAATTATCAGTGTAGCTGATAGACAGTGGTGAACAATATTGACCGATAATTTGTGGAGTGCCAGTGGAGGCAGGCGCCAGATCCTGAGGCCCCGCACAGGCAGACAGGGTTTTATTGGATGGAAACAGTACATTTGTTGGGCTCAAAGCCGTGATACTGATTTGTTGGGTGCAGCTGCGCACATTCCCAGCCTGGTCGATGGCCCGCCAAACCCGTTGAATGTTTCCGATGTTGCAAGCGCCAGGATTGCCAACATCGGTAAAATAAAGGGTGTCTATCCCGCAATTATCACTCGCAGTTGCTTTTCCCGTCATGTTTAAATCCTTGTAATTGTCTAAACAGTTTAAAAAAACAGCATTCGGGCATTGCATATCGGGCTTAAGGAAATCGCGCACGGTTATATTGGTTTCACAGATGTTGCTTTGCCCGGCAGCATCTGTTACTTTCAAGGTAAATATCACGGGATTACTTAGGTCTGCACAGGTAACAGGCACTGCGGCATCAAAATGAATGGCATCGCGGCTAACCTGCATGGTTACCGGGCCGCAATTGTCGGAACTGCCACCATCCATCACGGAAGGAGTGATTTGAGCGCCTCCATTGGACAGTAGGGAAATTTGGAGCGATGATTTGCAAATTGCTTGTGGCGGCGTTTGGTCCACCACGGTAACACGCATGGTACTCGTTCTAACGTTATTGCAGGCATCGGTGGCGACATAGGTCACTGTATGAACTCCTACTGGCACATTGTTGAAGGGGCCATACCCTGAACCAAAATTCCAGGAAGGGTTAACCACAACACTCGAGCAATTATCGGAGGCTGTTGCCTGTGGCAAGAGCACAGATGCGCTGCATCCGAAACCGGAGGTACCCACCGTGATATTGGGCGGAGGGGAAAGCGCAGGAGGTGTATTATCTTGAACTTTTATAATTTGTATTTTACTGGAAACCAATCCTAAACAGAAATCCACGGCAGTCCAGGTACGCAAAATTGCATATCCTGCCGGCGGGCAAACATCCAGTTTTTGATCGGCGTAGGTAATGCCAACATCGCAGGTATTGAAATTATCGATGGGTGCTCCGTCTACACTTGGCTGTCCGGTCAGATTGAGGTCGTAGGGATCTTGTCCACAATTCAATACGGGGGCGCTTAATCCATCGCGGTTGGGTGGAAATGCAATTGCTCCCAGGGTAATTTGCTTGGCCCAAATTTTTTGGGTACATTGGGTGCTGTTACCTGCAGCATCGGAAACCCTCCAGTTTCGATCGATGCGTCGTTTGATAGGGAACCCATTTTGCGTAGTTCCGCATGCAAACTCGGTGGGAGTATCATTCCAAACCATGCTTAGAAGCGCAGCATTGGTACAGTTGTCAGTAGAAGTCGGCGCTCCAATGAGCGCAGGATCGGGTTCCTGATTGCACCAAATCCAAATATCCGGACAGGAAATGACCGGGGAGAGGCCGTCAACTACGGTAATTTGGCAGCTGCATGAATTCCCGGATGCGTTGTGGGTAATTAATGCCGTGACATTTTCGCCCAATTGATTGCAATTCAGCGGATTGGGCAGTGTTGAACCATAGTTGTCGAGCAGTTCAAGCGAGAGGGTGCCCGGGCAGGAGCTGGCAGCACCTGGTGCGATCATTTGGGTATTGATCAAAGCCTGACCATTCTGGTTCAGTGCAACCTGAAGAGAAGGTTTGCATACCAAACTGCATTGTGCTGACAAGGAAATTACCGTTCCCCCAAAGGAGATTCCAACTACAAGGAAAAACGGGAGCAGCCCTTGAGCAATAAAGCGTTTGGATAAAACGGCCATGCGGCAAAATTAAAAATGATTAAGAATCTGTTAAAAATCATAATATAACATGAAAGGATTTTTTCGCCATACATCGTTCCGTTTTTTTGCCGTA
>JAGWYI010000138.1 GCA_018969455.1 Bacteroidota bacterium
ATTTCCAGCCATATTCGGTATCAGTGGCGGAGTGGATGCCTACATAACCGCCGCCCGCCTGAATGTAGCGTTCGAAGGCGTTTTCCTGCTTCGGGTCGAGCACATCGCCGGTGGTATTCAGGAAAATGACGGCATGGTAGCGCTTCAGGTTTTCTTCGGTAAATGTCGTTGCGTCTTCGGTGGTATCCATCACCATTCCGTTTTCACGGCATAGTTGACGCAGGGCAGCCACACCGGCAGGAATGCTGGCATGCCGATAACCGGCGGTTTTGGAAAAAACAAGCAAACGCGGTGGCTGGTTGCCGGAAAGGCAAGATTGAAAAAAACAGAAGCTTAAAAAAGCAAGCGTTCCCAAAAGAACCCTTTTAGCGAGGCGAAGCAATATCATAAGATAGGACATGAAAAGAATATTCGGGCGAAAATAGAAACTTGTTTGGAAAAATGGCGAAATTCCCGTTTATTGTTTGGGTTTTTTGGAGTCTGATGCCTTCTGATGCGTCTATGCGACAACTCGTTATTTATCTCGATTTAATTTTAAACATTTTATGTACCTTTGCATGCATTGAATCATCTAACGGCAAGCTTGCAGGTGAAAGGAAGGAAAGAACGGGCCGTTATGAGCAGAAGCAAGGATAGATTTTTTACTTTTCGTCTTCGGGCGATGATATGGAAATAGGTACAACTCCAGGAATAAAATGAGCCAATCGACTGTTTGTCGTCACCAAACCTCGGCGTTTGGCGCTTAATACAACCCTGAGTCTAGCGAATTGGCGCCATTTTATCCAATTCGGCTATTGATCATACAAAATACATCCTGCCTTTACGGTCTTTTCAGGCCATCTGCTCTCACCCGTTTCAGCCAGGTTTCCCACCTGAAAGCCGTTTTTAAATACTTGAAAAAACGGAGGTATGTACCTATCCGACGTCATTGGTCAGGCCCGAACTAAGGCATTTTTGTTGCAGCTGGTGCACAGCGGTCGCATACCGCATGCTTTGTTGTTTTTAGGACCAAGTGGAAGTGGAAGTTTGGCACTGGCAGCCGCGTTTGCCCAAATGGTTCAATGTGAAAATTTGACCGCTGAAGATGCCTGCGGCCACTGTAATGCCTGCAAAAAAGCAGCTCAGCATGTACATCCCGACATTCATTTTTCATACCCGACCATCGGTACCAACGCAGTAAGCACCGATTTTTTGAAACAATGGCGCACCGTACTTCAAGAAAGCCCTTATTTTGATGTCAATGCCTGGTTGCAACGCATCGGTGCTGAAAACAAGCAAGGAAACATCAACAAAGACGAATGCAATGCCATCATCAAAAAGTTGAGTTTAAAAACCTTTGAAGGCAGGTACAAAATCCTGTTGATGTGGCTGCCCGAATACCTGGGTAAAGAAGGAAACCGGTTGCTGAAATTGATCGAAGAACCGCCAGACAATACCCTTTTTCTTCTGGTTGCAGAAAATGCCGATCAAATTTTAAATACCATCCTTTCCCGTTGCCAGCTGGTTAAAATTGACCCCCTCGCAGATGAAGAAGTGGCTGGCGCCCTGGAACAGCGCCAAAATGTGGATCCGGTGCGCGCGCAACAAATTGCTTTTCTGGCAGGCGGCGATTATGGGCAGGCGCGTTATATGGCCGACCACCCGGCCAGTGACGATGCGCATTTGCTGCTCGATTGGCTGCGTAAATGCTACCGGGGGTTCGGGCCGGATCTGGTGCAATGGACCGAAAATTTTGCGCGTTTGGGGCGAGAAAATCAAAAACAGTTTTTGCAGTATGGTTTGCATTTCATGCGCGAACTCATGGTATACGGGCTCACGGGCAACCCCTCGCTGCGCCTGCGCCCGGAAGAGCAAACCACTGCCCAAAATATGTCGAAAGTGCTCAATTTTGATAAAATCGTGCGGGTTAGCACCCTTTTTAACGACAATGTGTATTACATCGAACGGAATGCAAATCCGAAAATCCTGTTTTTGGATACCTCCATTCAATTGCACCAGATCATGAAAAGTGCTTAATCCAATATTCATTTTTAATAACCGACAAATAAAAATATATGGCTTGTGTAGGATGTTCTTGTTCAACCAGTAAAGACAGCAGCGCCCCCGGCGGATGCAGCGGCGGGTGCGCCTCGGGCGGATGCAACCGCCACAATACCTATGACTGGATTACGGCGATGGGTATTCGCGACCCCGCTCCCTTTGAATTTGTTGAGGTCAATTTTAAAAACGGTTCAAGAAAGGAGTTTTTTAAAAATCCGCCTTTCACCCGCGCCTCTACCGGCGATTGGGTAATCGTAGAATCAGCATCCGGAGGATATGATGTAGGCAAAATTTCGCTTTCGGGCGAACTGGTGCGCCTCCAAATGAAGCGCAAACGCGTTCGAATCGATGCCAAATTGCAAGCGGTGGTGCGCAAAGCCCACGAACGCGACCTCGAACGCCTCGATGAAGTGCGCCGACAGGAAAAAGCAGTGATGGTGCAGGCCCGCGCCATCGCACGCGCACTCGACCTCGATATGAAAGTCGGCGATGTGGAGTTCCAAGGCGACGGACGAAAATGCACGTTTTATTATACCGCCGACGGCCGGGTCGATTTCCGGGAACTGATTCGCGAATACGCCCGCGAATTCAAAGTGAAAATTGAAATGCGCCAGATCGGCGCCCGCCAGGAATCTGCCCGCATTGGCGGACTGGGCAACTGCGGCCGCGAACTGTGCTGCTCCACCTGGCTCTCCGAATTTAAAAGTGTCAATACCGCTGCCGCGCGCTTCCAAAACCTGGCCATCAACCAAACCAAACTCTCCGGCATGTGCGGCCGCCTGAAATGCTGCCTCAACTACGAACTCGATACCTATATCGATGCACTGGAAGATTTTCCCGATCGTGCAGAAAAATTGCGCACCGCCGCCGGTTTGGCCATTTTGGTTAAAACCGATGTGTTCAAACGGCTCATGTTCTACACCTATGCCGAAAACAGGGGCAAGTTCTTCCCCTTGCATGTCGACCAGGTATGGGATGCGCTGGATTTGATCAAAAAAGGAGAGCTGCCTGTTAGCCTGGAAGAAATTTTGTCCAAAACCCCTCCAAAAGAAGAAGAACCCGAAGAAGACGAACCCGACTATGAAAGCGTAAACGACGTGCTGGAATTGCCGCTCGAAAAACGCAAAAAGAAAAAGAAGAAGAAAAGCAAAAACCGCGACCGATCCCAATCTGCCGCCGCTGCGGTGGAAAAAGCGGCCCAGGAAGATACTGCCAAAGCGGGAACCGACAAGCCCGGCGGCGGTCGGCGTGACCCACGCGGCAACCAGCGCCCGCAACAACAGCGCAACAACCCGGGAAAAGGCCCCCAAAACCGGCCGGATGGTGGGAAACCCAACCAACAACGCCCGCAAAATGCCGGTAATAAACAAGAACAGGCGCGTCCCAAACCCGACCAAAACAACAAACCCAAACCGGAACATCCTCCCAAACCCAGGCCGGAAAACAAACCGAAATCTGAAACGCCTCCACAAGCAGGCGATGCGCCACGTCCCAACAACAACCGCCGCGAACGCTGGAAATCCAAAAACCGGGGTCCTAAAAAAGATGCTTGATCCCTTGCATGAAATTTAATAAAAACCATTTGCTCCGCGCATTTGTTCTTTTTTAACCTTTGCACAATCTTTTCGCCCCATGCACCCAAAAGCATGGGGCGAGTCAACCATACAATTCATTTTATATCATGAAATACGACGTTACTGTCATCGGATCGGGTCCTGGAGGCTACGTTGCGGCCATCCGCTGTGCGCAACTGGGTTTTAAAACGGCCATCGTTGAACGCTATTCCGTGCTGGGCGGAACCTGCCTCAATGTAGGTTGCATTCCTTCCAAAGCCCTGCTCGACTCCTCCGAGCACTACCACAATGCCCATGAAAAATTTACGACACACGGCATCGAACTCAAAGACCTGAAAGTAAATATGGCGCAAATGATCAAGCGCAAAAACGAGGTGGTGCAAGACAACAACAAGGGCGTCGAGTTTCTGATGAAAAAAAATAAAATCGATGTGTACAATGGCCATGGTACGTTTTTAAATAAAAACACCATCGAAGTGCGCACCAAAGAAGGCGGTGTGAGCACCATCGAAACCGAACGCACCATCATCGCAACCGGATCCAAACCAATTGTGCCCGCCAATTTTAATTACGACAAAAAACGCGTCATCACCAGCACAGAAGCACTCAACATCGATAAAGTGCCGGGCAGCGTGCTCATCATTGGCGGCGGCGTGATCGGGCTGGAACTGGGCAGTGTATGGGCACGGCTGGGAACTACCGTGCACGTGGTGGAATACATGGATCGCATCATCGCGGGTATGGACGCCGATTGCAGCCGCGAATTGATGAAATCTTTGAAAAACCTCGGCATGCAGTTTCACCTGCGCCATGCCGTTACGGAAGTTACACCGTCCAAAACCAAGGTAAAAGTGGCTGCACAAAGCCGCGACGACGTTTCCAAAATGCTGAACTGGGATGTGGATTACTGCCTGGTGGCCATCGGCCGCCGCCCCTACACCGATAATTTGGGTTTGGAAAACGTTGGCATTACCCTCGATGAAAAAGGCCGGATTCCGGTAAATGAGCACCTTGAAACCGCTGTGCCTGGCATTTATGCCATCGGCGACGTGATCAAGGGCGCCATGCTGGCCCATAAAGCCGAAGAAGAAGGCGTTTTTGTGGCTGAAGTTATGGCTGGCCAAAAACCGCATATCCACTACCACCTTATTCCAGGCGTGGTGTACACCTGGCCCGAAGTGGCTGCCGTGGGTTATACCGAAGAGCAATTGAAAGAAATGGGCATTCCCTACAAGCCCGGCAAGTTTCCTTTCCGCGCACTTGGCCGCGCCCGCGCAAGCATGGACATCGACGGCATGGTAAAAGTGCTGGCGCACAAGGATACCGACGAAATCCTGGGTGTGCACATCGTAGGCGCTCGTGCTGCCGATATGATTGCCGAAGGGGTTGCTCTGATGGAATTCCGCGCATCCGCAGAGGATGCCGCACGCATGTCGCACGCGCACCCGACTTACACGGAGGCTTTCAAGGAAGCTGCTTTGGCCGCTACCGCGAACCGTCCAATTCACGTATAAAATTGGGCCATGCGGATTCTTCGTATAATTTTATACGTTTGTATAGGCACATCGGTGCTCTATACCATACTTTGTTTCCTGGGGCCCGTCAACATGCACATTCAGGCTGCCCATACCATAAATGCGCCGGTTTCCACGGTTTTTCCCCTGGTTTCCGATTTCGGGCAATGGAAGGAGTGGAGCCCCTGGAAACAACAGGACTCTACCATGGTTTATGTGCCAGAGGGAACGCCGGGCATGGTTGGACATAGAGCGCATTGGACGAGCCGCCGGGAAGGCAATGGTTATCAGATGATTACGGCTTTGCAGCCCAATGCTTTTATTGACCTGGATGTGCATTTCTCTGAAGCGCAAACAGTGCGCGCGGAGAGTAAATGGTTTTTTTCGGGCGATAGCACCCGTACGGATGTGCGCTGGGAGTTGATGGTGTATGAGGAGCCTTTTTGGGTGCGCGGCTTGCTTTTGGGCTTTGGCGTGGAGGGTGTTTTGGACGGGTATTATAAGAAAGGACTGAAAGAATTGGGCGCAGTTGCCGAAGACCGGTTTTCCAAATCTAGGCAATAGATTTTGACTACAATCAGTCCTGAACATGACCCTGATCAACCTTGGGGTTGTACTGAGAACCTAGTTTTGCCGTAAATTTTACGGCTTATGGCTTCTTTTTTAACAAACCCGATGCCTGCGGCAGCTTCAACGCAACACACTTGCTTTCACTGTCAGGAACCTTGCTTGGATGAGCGCCTGCACATTGATGACAAGTTTTTCTGCTGCGAGGGTTGCAAAATGGTTTTTGAGATCCTCGATACCAACAATCTCTGTCAATATTATAAACTGGATGAGAAGCCCGGACGTACGCTGAAAAATCGACGCGATGCCCGGGCTTTCGCTTACCTTGATGACGCTGAGGTGCAGGAAAAATTGCTGGAATATAATGACGGGGTGACGGCACAGGTGACATTTTACCTGCCCTCCATGCACTGCGTCTCCTGCCTTTGGCTGTTGGAGCATTTGTACAAACTCGACCAGGGTGTATATAATTCAAGGGTCAATTTTCTGAAAAAAACGGCAGCAATCCAGTATGATCCCAGGCAAACTTCCCTTCGGAAACTGGCGGCCTTGCTCGCTTCCATTGGCTATGCGCCCGATATAAACCTTTCGGATGTGGATCAGGCGAAGAAGCCGGCCATTACGCGCAAATTGGCTTATCAGATTGCCCTTTCGGGTTTTGCAGTCGGAAACATCATGTTGTTCAGTTTTCCGGAATACCTCGGCATGTCGCGCACGGAAGATCCCTTGTTTGCCCAGGTTTTTGGCTATTTGAGTTTGCTCATCGCGACGCCGGTCCTGTTGTACAGCGCGCGCGATTACCTTGTTTCTGCCTGGAACGGCTTGCGCAACCGGAACCTGAATGTGGACATTCCACTTTGTCTGGCCATTTTGTCGCTGTATTTTAGAAGCGCTTATGACATCATCAGCAATACCGGAAATGGTTACCTCGATTCCTTTGCGGGTTTGATTTTTCTGCTTTTGGTGGGCAAATGGTTCCAACAGAAAACCTGGAATACGCTGTCTTTTGAACGCGACTACAAATCCTATTTTCCGGTAGCCGCCATGCGCAAGGAGGGCAATGAAGAACAATCCACCCCGGTAAATCGGCTGGTGCCTGGGGACATCCTTGTGATTCGCAGCCAGGAAATCATTCCGGCGGATGGCATTTTGATAAAGGGTTCTGCACGGATTGATTACAGTTTTGTAACCGGCGAATCGGATCCGGTGCAAGTGCAGGCTGGAGCCCGCATTTTTGCCGGCGGAAAGCAAGTGGGGGAGAGCATCGAGATTTCCTTGACCAAACGCGTGGCACAAAGTTATCTGACCCGCCTTTGGAACGACCAGGCCTTCAAACAGGAGGAGAAAGGCAAGGTGAGCCGTCTGGCCGATCAGGCGGGCAAGGTTTTTTCTGTCATCATATTGGCCACCGGTTTGGGCGGCTTTATGTATTGGGCGCCTTCCAACATGGCGACAGCCATCAATGCGTTCACCGCTGTGATGATTGTTGCTTGTCCGTGCACCATTTTGTTTTCCATTTCCTTTACCATGGGGAACATCCTGCGCATTTTGGGAAGAAACCAGTTTTATGTTAAAAACAGCGGCATTGTGGAGGCATTATCGGCAAGTGATGCGGTTATTTTTGATAAAACCGGCACCATTACCCAGGTAGCGCGGCAGCAATATCAGTTCAAGGGAACACCCTTGAATGCCATGGATCAGATAGCAGTGCGCAGTTTGACCAAACATTCGGTACATCCTTTGAGCCGCCGGTTGTATCTTAGTTTGCCCGATGTGCCCACATTTGTGCCTGAAGGATATACTGAAATTCCCGGTCAGGGCATACAAGGTCTTGTAGAGGGGCGATTTGTGCAAGTCGGCTCGGCCGAATTCGTGGGGCAGCCCGGCGGCGGTCAGGGTGTATTTGTGGCCATTGATGGCGTTGTAAAAGGCCATTATGAAGTCATCAGCCGCTTGCGGGCAGGTTTGGAAAACGTGCTCGATTATTTCCGGGGCAGGAGTGCGTTGTGGCTGCTTTCAGGCGATCAGGACCGGGAGGCGGCCCAATTAAAGGCTTATTTCCCCGAAGAAGGCCGGATGATGTTTCAGTGCACGCCGCAAGACAAGCTGGATTTTGTCAAAAAATTGCAAACAGAAGGCAAAATTGTGCTGATGGTGGGCGATGGCTTGAACGATGCGGGGGCTTTACAGCAGAGCAACGTGGGCCTTGTAATCGCGGAGGATACCAATAATTTTACTCCGGCTTGCGACGGCATTATTCACGCCGATGCGTTTGAAAAAATTCCCGATTTCATGCGCCTGACGCGTTCCGGTGTGCGCATTGTGCATCAATCGTATATTATCGCATTGTTGTACAATTCCTTCGGTTTATATTTTGCAGTATCCGGTCAGTTAAACCCCTTGATGGCAGCGATATTGATGCCGGTGAGTTCGGTAACGATTGTCCTATTTGGCGTATTTTCCGGCAATATTCGGGCAAGGCGCTTGGGGTTGAAGTAGGGTCGGTTCGCAACCCAACACTACCTTGTATTGCGACGGGTATGAACGCGACGGATGAGCCGCACTAGGTAGAAGTAGAACCTGGCGCAAGCGGGTTTTGTTAAAATCTTACATTTGCAGCGAACTTAATATTGAAGTTTCCCTAATGCCATTATCTTTGAAATATAATTAATCCCCGTGCCATTTAGCCCCTTAACTGCGTATTCAACCGCTAAAATAGCACACAAAATTTTATTTTTTTAAATGTTTGTCAGCGTGTAAATGCTGGCACTGGAATATTTTTAACCATTTTTTATACTGCATGTCACCCATAAATATGCCAGTTTGTAATTTAATCTCCGACCAGGCTTTCCCATCAAAATGAAAAGATTAATTATAATTCTCATCATGTTCCCATGGGCAACATATGCCCAAAAACACGATAACCTACAATTGTTCGGATTTGGCAACAATGCGCCCAATCCTGCCTTGTTTGGAGGCATGGTAATGGATTACTCGTTTAATCCTCCTAAACTATATCCTCAAAAGCGAAAGGTTGATATTAGTTTTTATTCTGGAATAGGCAGTGATTCTAGCGGACATTTGATGTTCTACACCAATGGCATTTCTATTCGAGATACGACCCACAACGTAATGCTGAATGGAGATACGCTCAATCCAGGACCGCTTTGGCAACAATGGAAAGATAAATACTATCCAAA
>JAGWYI010000139.1 GCA_018969455.1 Bacteroidota bacterium
TAGAAAACAGATCAATACAAATACCTTCAAAGATGGAAGCCAGTGGCCAGAAACTTCCATATTCAGAGAAGGCCTGGCTATTCTAACCCCCAAATGTTACCGGTTTATCGATTTCCTAAAATACCTTTTTAAGCAGATCATTGCAAAAAATCACCCAATTTTACAAAATGTCCAGTAGTATGCTTTCTGTGCATAAACCCGATACATCATTTTATTTTATTCGACATAATAATTCTATATACAAGGATAAACAGCCATGGATTCACCAGAATCTGAAAAAATGTAAAGTGCTCGATATTCTGGTATAAATGAATTGAAAAAACACCGTACTTATAAATGAAAAACGAGTTTTCATAAATAAAATAAATTAAATCAGTTATGTATACAGAAATAATTAAACTCATTTGGTCATCAATTCTAACAATTCTAAATAAATTTATGACAAAATTAAACAATAGAGTCCAAAAGAAAACTAACACCAGTTCTCCAATAAAAAACATTGAAAGACCAAAATCATAAATTAAATTATCTAAAATTAATAATCGATATGCCAAATATGATACTGATACACACCAAAATCTGCTGGCATAAAGTATCAAAAAATTACAGATATTATAAATCATATAATTATTCAAATGTTAAAATAGTTAAAAGGTAATTAGAGGTAAGTTGAGTCTTTATTTGATTCCAGTTTGGCCTGTAATGATAGTCATATAGATAACCAACCTTTCCACCATTTTGTATTATAAAGTTACTTAACTTTTGTTGCATACTTCTCCAGAAGTTATCAGCTTTTTTAAATGCTGTTTCTCCTTCCCAGTTACCTTCAAATCCTCCACTATGGTACCATGTAGTAGTCCTATCAGCGCCTCTTGTATAAATAACAATTTTACCATTTTCAGATTTGTAACCAAATTGTCTATTTCCACTAACAGGATGATAACCGCCCCAATAAAAGGGACCGCGGAGGGTAGAAAAAAACCAGCAACATTCTTCATATCCAGAGGCAATTACATCTCCATCTACAAGTGGTTCCATCGTTATGTGCATAACCGTTCCAAGAGGATTATCAGTTAACCATAAATTAGAATCATACGGATCGTCATAAGGATCAAACTTAGGAGCAAAGTCATTAATATTCTTTCTGAAATAATCAAAAAGCTGTTTGCCATTTATTCTTTGGCCAGGGTGTAGTTCCCATTTGATGTACATTTAGGCAGCAATTTTATCATACTGTTTCCAAAGTTGTTCCCATCTGCCATGCGTACAGATTAGTCCTCGAAGGAAAAGTATTTTCTCCACTGCAGGCATATTCCATTTCATTCCCGATTGATTGAGCCTTTGTTTGACCACAACCTTACAGGCGGCTTCAGTAACGCCCGAACCGATTGGGTACCCTTGTTTTTGGTACTGAGCGTATTTCATGCGTTGTATGTTGTTTTCAAAGTATGTAATTGTTTTTAACAGGACTTCGTTGGACGATTTACCAAGTGTTTTCCGGAAGTGTTTCAACTCCCTGAGTATAAATTCTGCGCCTCTATGCTTGTGTTTTAGGTCATGGCACGCATTTTCGAGCCATTCTTTCCTTTTTTCTTCTGTCTTATGGAGTACTGCACTAACAAGCGCCAAGTATTCTGTAGCATGAAAAAAGTCCAAAATAGACACGGTTGTGTATTTGCTCAGATAAGTCCAGTTGTCTTTGGCTCCGTCAGCCAAACCCAAATATTTAACAGAGGGAAAGACCTTTTTAATCCGCTCAATTTCCATATCCAAGATCGAATCGAATGTTTTCTTCCCATATTCTGGCGCACAGGCACTGTATATCGTGTGCAGACGGTCGCCTTTGGAATTATAAAGACTTATCGTTCCACACATCGTTTCTCGGTAGCCTTCCCTCCTGATTGGCGTGGTAGTACCATCCCGGCTAATTGCAATATGGGTCACAACCTCTTGAAATTCAGGCAATTCATACTCCATTTCAAACTCTTTGTCCATCACCAGTTCGCCAACGGCCTCGCTAATTGACTGGACTAACTTGGTACTCATTTTCCGACTGTGATTCATTGCCATGTCCTCACATACTACTTTAGCAGAGTGATGCGCGTACTTCCAACTGATCAGCTTGCCAAACTTTGGCGTATAACTACCCCTGAGCAACTGTGCTTTCACTTCCATCGGAACCCAAATCATGCCTCCGCAAGACCTTTGGTAAACATGGCGACTTACTTCAACTTCTCCGTAGGGGGTTTGGTAGTTTTTTTTTCCTCACCACGGCTCGTATATTTTTGATTATCCGTTATTAGCGATTGACCTTCCGTGTCAAAGCCTTTAAGTGTCAATTGTGTGGCCAACCGACCAGCAGCAGCCAAGGCAGACGCTATTTGTTCTTCTTGTTCAAGCATGCTCCCTTCCGGCTTAAATTTCGTCGTAATGGTGATGGTGCCGTCTGCTTCAATTTTGTAGTCTGTTGTCATTTTCTGTATTTTTGAGCCTAAATGTACATCAAATGGGAATTACACCCCTTTTGCCTTATGCTCAGATGATTTTAGAGTAGGGATGCTCGGTTCTTTTGGATGCTACCTAACAAAATGTTACTACACGCCACCTGAATTTGGTGGCGGTAACGCAAACGTCACCTCATTAATTAATCAAGCAAATAAAATAATGAAAAAATATGGATGGGAAATTTCGTTGCACCAAGACTCATCAGGTTTTTATTGTAAAAAGAAAAACATCAAGACAGGCGCATACTTTGAATGGAATTGCGATGATTTGGAGGGGTTTTAAAGTTAGGCTGTTACAGTTAATGTTTTTCTTCTTTATTAGTTGTCAATCAACTGATAAGGAATCCTATGTTTACGGAAATGATTGCAAACTTTGGCTATTGTTTGACAGAAGTATAAGTGATTCTGGTAAGACACCATTTATCCTTTGTTTTGACAAAGAATATTTTAATTGTTATTCAATCAAAAGCAATGGTGGATTAAGTAAAAGATTGAAGGGTGTAATTCAAAATGTCGCATCATGCGGCGTTTTTGAGGAGTTCTCGGATGAGGGTCCGCCTACCGTTTTTGTAGGCCACTCTCAATTTTATCATATTGTCACAACCAGCGTCTGCCCACCTTTGGCCACTTCTTTTCATTCTCACTTGTAACACGGTTCGGTGGGCCGATTCAATGGCTCCACTTCCAATCATCCACCTCTGTTGTCGATAGTATCTATAATCCATTTGATGTTTGTGGTTTTCAAGATAGTTGACCAGCGCCTGAATTTCTTCTGCCGGGCGTCGGGTCATTTTGACTGCTGCGATCACCCCTTCAACGTTGCTATCCAACAAGGCCGTCTTTTGTTTATCCAACCATATTGAGTCCTCTTTGGGGGCGACGGCTGCCAACTTTTCGCAGACGTGAAAAAAATCAAGAATATGGACAGCATCTCCGTACTGCTGGGCTATCCACTGGCCAATCCATACAGCCCCGTCCGTTACAAATACCTTTGTGCAGGGACTTGACGGCGGCAACATACGTTCAAAACGGGTGGTAAATTCTGTGTAGTGGCCCCGTCGGGCAACATAATTGGACGACTTTATTTTCCACTTATCCGCCTCATTATCAATATCATGCTCTGCCATAAATACTCGACCAACCTTCGTTTCCTGCCACCCGTCATCCGTTAAGAGCATCGACCCGTCTACCATCGCATATACCTGCGCTGATTCTTGTGATGCTGCCTTAGACAAGTCCTCTGAAGGCTCGGCCAATACCTGCTCATCCAACCTTTCTGCTACGTTTTGACACGACCGATATACCTGACATTGGTTAACTTCTATACCCAACAACGACGAAATCCGCTCCGGAACATCGCCGTATACCTCTTCACATCCCAACTCAATTAACTTCTCTTGCAGAAACGGACTTGTTCGCTGCCCCAATACGGGCTTACTGAACTCGTGCTTCTTGTTTACTTCTATCACCCCGAATCGCGTTCGGATTTTGTTTTTTTTCGACGGTCTTTACCAACGTCGCTTATCTTGCTTTCTAAGACAGCTCGACTCAAGTCAAGCATGATCTGTTCGAAGCGTTTCTCATATTCGTAAAAATCCTTCTCCTTGTCTAAGGCTTCCAACTCCGGCCAACGGCTGGCCGCTAAGGCTAGGTATTCTTCTTTGGTCATCATCGTATTTATCATTAGTTTTGTCCAATCCGAAAGGTACGAATCCCGCTTCAAATGCGACATTTTGAATTACACCCCATGGGCCTATACACGATATTGCCAATTACTTTTCAAATTGAATGCAGTTTATTATGCGTTGTTGTTGCAAATATACGACATTTATTTTCTATTAATTCAGGTCATTTCAGGTCATTTCAGGTCAATTTATACCAGGTTTCGCCGGATATTGTGGATAAACCGGGATGGATTTCGCGGATTTATCGGGGTTTATAAAGATTATTCACCGCAGAGCTTGACAGCATGCCGGGAATAACCCCTCGCCGCGCGGAAAAATTCAGTTGTTGTGTTCATCACATAGAAATACAAATGTTGGACCTCGCGGAGGTCCAACATTCGGTTGAAGCAGAACAAGCGCTTTTTTTTATGGGTGCTTTTTACCCTTAAAAACTTTAGGTCAAGGGCATTGCCTTTGGAAACTGTTTTAGTCTGACAAGCTTATAAATCCTGTTTCGAAGCCTTTAAATACCCAAAAAACCGGCCCATTCCTGCGGTGTTCCGACCAGATGCGTCACATCGCGCATTTTGAATTGCCTGTTTTCGGTGTTTTGCGCCGCGTATGTTTGGCCCGACATGTAATACACGTGTCCATCGGCGCCGTGCACGATGACATCGATCAATCTGCCGGGCAGGTTCAACAAATACTGATTTTGCGGCAGGTACAACAACAAACGGGCAGACCGGTCGAGCATGCGCACGGCAACAGGCACAATGCTTTTGCCGGTTTCGGTTTCAAACTGGGCGTTGATTTGGGTCTTTTTCCCTGAAAATTGAAAAATCTGATCGCAATTGTATATCCCGAAACGCTTTAGTTTCAGGTGCATGGCATTGCGTTGTGCTGTCGGGTTGTTTCCTTCTTTGTCTTGTTGCAAACGGGCCATGCGCTGCCGCCAGTTTTCAAAATAACGGGCAGCCAGCAGCGGGTCGCCTGCCAGTCCCTCTTCCACAAGGGCCTGGTAGCGCGCTGCCATCATCGGCCGGTTGGCTTCGAAATAATCGAGCCATTCGGCCTGGTCCATGCACCATTCTTCCGGCGCCTGAAAAAGGCTTGCTGTTTGCAAAAAATTGCGCCAGCGTTCGATGGATTTGAGGTTTCCGGCAAACCGCAATTCCCGCAGGCGGCGGTATTCGGCAAATACTTCATTGGGGTCGAATCGGGTTCCAGCGCCCACCTCGTTGCTTCGGGCCAGGCGGGCAGGTACATGAATTTCTTCTTTTTCGTCGCTGAAGATTACATCGCACAAAGCACCGTTTTGCTGTACAATTTCTACCCGACGCCACACGCGGTTTTGTCGGAAAATATAATCCACACTGTTTTTGTTTCGGGGCGCCAATTGGCTTGCCGAATCGGAAGTTCGGGCAAAAAAGCAGTCTTTAAAGGCCGATAATTCGGAAAAATAACCGTTCAAATCATCCGGAAAAAACCGCTCTTTGGTGTCTTTTTGGTGCACAATGCGAATGTCGCTGCGCTCCAGGGCCTTAAGGTAAAACCCGACCGATTTGTCGGGATTCTTGCGCAGCCATACGGGCGGATGGATGGCGTCCTGTGCATATTCCCGACCCGTCAGAATGGCCGTTTGAATTTGATCGGCATTTGTTTCTATGGGAGATGGCACGCACACATTGGGTTGTGCCAGCACATTGTCGAGCATCACATCGGCATCACTCAATACCGGAAGTCCAAGGTTCAGGGTGTCTGCCAGGTTGGCGCCCTGAACCAGGCGCCACTGGTTGGTGGTGTCCGACAATTGAAAAAAGCCGGCATTGCGCAAGGGTTTCACCGGCGTGAATCCCACCTGGTAGCTTTTGCCGGGCGCTACAAACACATCGGCGCCGCTTTGCATCACCCGCACTTCAAACATGCCGGCTGAATTAAAATAGTACACCCCGTGTTGATCGGCATAATGCATGGGCATGCCAGCGGCCAAAAAATCGGCCAGGCTGCGGTATTCCCGAAAAGAGAAATCGACAGCGCCGCTTACGGGGGCGCCATCGGCGTACACCAGGGCGTTGGGCGGTATTTCGACGGTATTGCCCGAGCTTGGGTTGCGGTAGCGCAATCCGCGGTTGGCCTCGAAGCGGAGTTGGAGCATGGGCACCGGATTGGTGTAAAACCAGGAGGCGCGCACTGCTTTGGGCCGCAAAAGGGTGGCATCGGCCGCTGGCGCGGCATTGATGTGGGTCAGGTAATGGATGTCGAGCGAATCGCCGGCGCCAGCCATGGGCTCCTCAGCGCCTGTCGGATGCACATATTGGAACATCCAGAAAGCGGCGCTGGCCAAAACGAGTACGGCCGCGGCAGCGCGCAAAATCAGTGGTCGACGGGCGCCCATTTTAAGCCGGACATTGTTCGGTTTTTGTTTGGCGGCAATTTGGTCCCAGATATCCGGATCGGCATGCGCCTCCACCCCATCCAATTGTTTGCGGATGAATTGTTCAAAATCGTGTAAAGGTTTATCTTTTTCCATAGCAGTTAGGTTTATCCGGCCGTAGGTGTGCTTACAGGGAGGCTGAGCATTTTTTCAACCATCCCCCGCAAATGTTTGCAAGCCCTGGCATATTGCGATCGCACCGTACTTTCGGCTATGCCCAGCTCGGCGGCTATTTCGGCATAGGAAAAGGACTCCATACAGTGCATGTTAAAAATGGTGCGATACCCATCGGGCAAGGTCTGAACAAGTTGCAAAATGGCTTCGCTGTTTAAATCGGTATCGGGCTGCACTCCGAGGGTATTCGGGGGCAAATCGGCATAATCTTCGGCAAAACGGAGCACATTTCGGCGGCGCAAAAACTGTAAAGCGGCCCTTACGGTTACTTTGCGCATCCAACCCTCAAAATTGCCAATGCCTTTGTATTGCCCGATGTCTTTGAAAATAGCCAAAAAAGCTTCCTGAAGCATGTCTTGCGCCTCCGGCCGATCGCGCGCATAGCGCAAACACAGTACCAGCAAAACAGATTGATACCTGTCGAACAACGCGCGTTGTGCGTGCAAATCGCCCTTGCAACAGCCGGCGATGATTTTCTCCAGGAATCCATCCATTTGTGAGTTGTTAGTTGTTAGTTGTTAGTTGTTAGTTGGGAGGTGCTGGTTGGGGGGGGATTTGCTGCATGGATGGTTTTTTTTTTAAAAATTAAACAACGGTGTATGGGATGCTTGTATTTTATACGGGGTTTATTCCACACAAACCGTGTATTTTTGTGTTTGTGCATACCGTATTGATTATAGACGACGAAGAGAAATTGCTTTCCTTGTTGGTTAAAATTGTACGCCTGGAAGGCTACGAGGTGCTGGAAGCGCCCGATGGGAAAACTGCACTCAAAAAACTGGAACTAACGGCTGTGGCAGTGGTGTTGTGCGATGTAAAACTCCCCGACGAGAATGGGGTGGATTTGTGTAAAAAAATAAAAGACAAATACCCTTCTACCGAGGTGATTCTGATGACGGCCTATGGCAACATTCCCGACGGGGTGCAAGCCATCAAAAACGGGGCATTTGATTACATTGTTAAGGGCGACGACAACAATAAAATTATTCCTTTGCTGGCGAGGGCTATGGAAAAGGTCCAATTGGCACATCGGGTGACTCAATTGGAAAAACAACTCCAGCATAAATATTCGTTCGAGAACATCATCGGCTCCTCGAAAGCCATCCGCCAGGCCGTAGAACTGGCCCAAAAAGTGTCTGATACCCACACCACCGTATTGCTAACGGGGGAAACCGGCACTGGTAAAGAGGTATTTGCCCAGGCAATTCACCAAAGCAGCCGACGCAACAAACATGCATTTGTGGCCATAAATTGCGCTGCCTTCAGCAAAGACCTGCTGGACAATGAACTTTTCGGCCACAAAGCAGGCGCTTTCACCGGTGCAAGCCGCGATCAAAAAGGCCTATTCGACGAAGCCCACCAGGGAACCCTTTTTCTGGATGAAATCGGGGAAATGCCGCTCGAATTGCAAGCCAAATTGTTGCGGGTACTCGAAAACGGCAGCTTTATCCGAATCGGAGAATCCAAACCGACTCAGGTGGATGTGCGCATCATTGCCGCCACCAACCGCGACTTAAACGCAGAAATTGCCGCGGGTAACTTCCGGGAAGACCTGTTTTACCGGATTTCCGTATTTGAAATTCAACTTCCGTCCCTGCGCGATCGCGTGGCCGACATTGAGCAGCTGGCCCGATATTTCGTGCTACAATACGCCGCACGCACCAATAAAAAAATCCAAAATGTCTCCCACGCCTACCTGGAGCGTTTGAAAATGCATGCCTGGAAAGGCAATATCCGGGAATTGAAAAACATCATCGAACGCAGCATTATTTTGAGCAACACGGATCCTCTGGAGGTGTACACCTTGCCCATGGAACTGCAATACAGCGGTGGAGTTCCTGATGTAAACCATGCAATGGAATTGGCAAGCGTTGAAAAGCAACACATTATAAAGGTTTTGCAACATACCCGGGGCAACAAAACCGAAGCGGCCCGCCTGCTCGATATTGCCCTTACCACCTTGTACCGCAAGCTCGAAGCCTACCACATTGCGTAGGGCTTTCAAAACGACAGGGCCTCCCTTTCATTTTGAAAGGCTTGCCAGCGGTTTTGGAACGCCGTTATTAATTTAAAAAATTGATATT
>JAGWYI010000140.1 GCA_018969455.1 Bacteroidota bacterium
AAATATACTTCGCGCTGCTTGCTTTTGTGCATGGCCTTAGGCCTAAATCATTGACGATCAGCGCTCAGCATGACAATGAATGCTGCCTTTCAGGCGGCGTCTAGGATAATTCATCATCTGAACTTTTCCTATGCATTTTATAAAAAAGCGGTATCGATATGCCTCGATACCGCTTTAAACAGCGTAATTGGGAATGGGTTCAATCTAAACCAGCCTCCTATTCTTCATCGTCCCCATCAAATTTGCGGGGTGGATTGTAGCCGGCATCTTCCATCGTTTCGTTGTCGGGCTCCCAATCCTCTCCGGAGGGCGTTGGGCGTTTCGATTTAGCGCTTACACCGCGCACTTTGTCGTTTACAGGTTTGGGGGCAGGGCGTTCCTCATCGTCGCCATCGGAGAAGCGTTCAACCGGGCCCATAGCATCTGACAAGGCATCGCGACCTGAATTGGCATTGGCAATGTTTTTGCCGTCAATGCTTTTGGTTGCATGGGGAACCAGGCGCAGCCGCTCTTTGCTGATCAACTGGCCGGTTACGATGCAAATGCCGTAGGTTTTATTCTGAATGCGCAACAACGCATTGTGCAGGTCGGTCACATAGCGTTGCTGGCGCAAGAGCAGGCGCTGCAACATTTCAAGATCTGTATGGGCTGTTGAATCGTCGTACCAATCACCGCCTTGTTGATTGAAGCCATTTTCGTTCAAATCGGCAATTTGCTGGTCGGTACGTCCAACTTCTTCCTTGGCCAAAGCGAGTTTCCCTTCGATCAGTTCTTTAAACTCTTGAAGCTCTTCGTCTGAATACCGCAATTTTGGGTCGTTTGACATGTAGAGGTCAATTTAGTGCGTTAATAGATGTGCTGTTCGTATGTTTTGTGGCCGCAAAATTAGACCAAAAAAACCATTGCGTTTAGAATAAAATATAACATTTAATCCTTCGATATGGCTATTTGACCTAAAAAGTACAAAAAACGGCTTGCGGTTGGGCTTTGTTTTTTTCAGCATGGCACTTTTCAGCCGCAAAGGTAAGCGCAAAAATTTAACTAACTTTGCGCTGCTAAAAATACTTAACCAAATTCGCCACATGGTTGAATCCAAATCTGCCTCCAAACACCCTGAAACCGCCCAGGAGACCGCCCTATACACCACCGCTGAAATATTAGCAGATTTCCGCACCTGTTGCATCAGTCGGGAAGCAAGCATTATTGCCCGCAAGGAGGTACTCAATGGCCGGGCCAATTTTGGCATTATCGGCGACGGCAAGGAACTGGCGCAGGTGGCCATGGCCAAGGCCTGGCGCAAAGGCGATTTCCGCTCTGGCTATTACCGTGACCAAACCCTGATGTTTGCCCTGGAAATCAGCTCGCTGGATGCTTTTTTCGGTCAATTATACGGTGACCCCGCCAATGACCCCTTTTCAGGTGGCCGGCAAATGAACTGCCACTTTGCCACCCCGTTTGTAGATGCCGAGGGCAATTGGACCAATCACACCGAACAATACAACATCAGCGCCGACATTGCACCCACAGCCGGCCAAATGGCCCGAGCGCTTGGTTTGGCCCTGGCCTCCAAACTTTACCGCTCCAAACCCGAATTGTGCCACAACTTTTCGGCAAACGGCAATGAAGTAACCTTTTGCACCATCGGCGATGCCTCTACATCAGAAGGCGCTTTTTGGGAAACCATCAATGCAGCCGGTGTTTTACAGGTTCCATTGGCGGTTTCCGTTTGGGACGACGGGTATGGAATTTCTGTTCCGCAAAAATTCCAAACCACCAAAGAGAGTATTTCTGAAGTTCTTGAAGGCTTTCGGGCAACCGACGCCAAAAACGGAATCGATATATACACAGCAAAAGCATGGGACTATCCGGCCTTGCGCGCAATGTACACCGAAGGCATCGCAGCCATGCGCAAAACCCACCGCCCTGCCCTTTTTCACATCCAGGAAGTAACACAGCAACTCGGACATTCCACTTCCGGCGATCACCGCCGGTACAAATCGCCCGAACGCCTTGCCTTTGAAGAGGCATTTGATTGCAATAAAAAATTTGCAGAGTGGATTCTCGAAAACGGCCTTGCCAGCCAGGAAACCCTGGAGCAAATTCGCCAGGAAGCGAAAGAAGCTGCCCAAGGAGCCGCACTGCGCGCCTACAAATCATACCATGACGATGTTGCTCGCCAGCGCAATCAATTAAATAACACACTGGATCACCTGAAAACCGCGCACCCGGAAATTCAGGCTCTGAATGATTTGCAACTCAAAATGCAACAACGGCGTGAGCCGCTCCGATACGAACTGACGCAAACTGCCCGAAGAGCCTCACAGTTGTTGAAAGGGAAAACATCGGCAGCTAAAGACCAATTAGAGGCCTTTATTCAAGCTGAAATGCAGGCAGGCCAAACTATATATGGTTCGCATCTGTATTCAAATACCCCCAAAGCGGTACACAACATCCCGGTTGTTCCGGCGCAATATGGGGCTGAATCTCCTCTTAAAGATGGATTTGAAATTCTGAATGCCTGTTTTGACCACAATTTTGAAAAATACCCGCAACTTTTTGCTTTTGGGGAAGATGTCGGCCATATCGGTGATGTAAACCAAGGGATGCGGGGTATGCAACAGAAATACGGCATCGAGCGGGTATTTGATACGGGCATCCGTGAATGGACCATCATGGGACAGGCCATCGGGATGGCCATGCGCGGCTTGCGCCCTATTGCCGAAATTCAGTACCTCGATTACTTGCTTTATGGCCTGTCGCCACTTTCCGACGACCTGGCCACCCTGCGCTGGCGTTCCAACAACCAGCAAGCAGCGCCGGCAATCATCCGTACCCGTGGGCACCGACTGGTGGGTGTGTGGCATGCAGGCTCGCCCAGTGCCCTGATGCTGGGATCCTTGCGTGGCATGTGGGTGTGCGTTCCCAGAAACATGACGCAGGCAGCAGGAATGTACAATACTTTGTTGCAAAGCGATGACCCGGCAATCGTGGTGGAAGTTTTGAACGGCTACCGCTTGAAAGAGCGTATGCCGGAAAACATCGGCGCCTTCACTGTGCCGCTTGGCCAGGCTGAAATTTTACGCTACGGGACCGATTGTACGGTGGTAAGCTACGGTGCATCCCTGCGCATCGCCGAAGAAGCCGCAGATTTATTGGCCGTACAGGGCATTTCAGTAGAAATTGTTGATATTCAGACCCTTTTACCCTTCGATTTGAGCGGGGTTTGTGCCAAATCCATCGAAAAAACCAACCGCGTCTTGTTTTTGGATGAAGATGTACCGGGCGGAGGCGCAGCATATATGATGCAACAGGTACTGGAAGTGCAAGGTGCATATAGATTTCTGGATGCAGCGCCACTTACCCTGGCGGGCAAAGAACACCGCCCTGGATATGGTCAGGATGGCGATTACTTCAGCAAGCCCCAGGTAGAGGATGTTTTTGACGCGATTTATGCGAGTATGCGCGAGGCAGATCCTGAGCGGTTTAAAATGTAATCGATTTATACCAGGATTCGGCGAATCCTGGTATAATTACACCCTTACTCCCCCCAACGATAAGCCCCTTCCAACTTCAAGCCCGCCAAATCCAGGACCCGATCCACCACGGTACCCAAAACGGCCACTATGCTGCTTGGATTTCCATAAAAGGAAGGTGTTGCCGGGCAAATGATTCCACCCGCTTCCGTAACCGCTTTCATGTTGTTGATGTGAATGAGGTTGAGCGGCGTTTCGCGGGTCACCAGAATGAGTCTGCGGCGTTCTTTGAGCACAACATCAGCCGCGCGGGTGATCAAATCATTGCTCACCCCTGTGGCAATGCGCGCGAGCATGCCCATAGAGCAGGGGCATACGATCATGGTATCGTATTGCGCCGAGCCCGAAGCAAACGGCGCGTAGAAATCCTTGTTGTTGTAAAAGGCAAAGGGGTATTCTTCGAAATGGGGCTCCCCAACTTCTAACTTCCAGTTAATCAAGGCATTATCTGACATTACTACCCCAATGGCCTCCCATTGGGATTGCAGAATGGTTAATTTATCGAGCAATATTTTGGCATACAGTGCGCCAGACGAGCCGGAAATTGCCACCACAATCTTTTTCATGGCCTTACAACCCCATTCGAGCCTAAAAGTTTATTTTCCAAAGCCGATGCTTCGGCGCTGGAATATTTGCAATTTGTCTTTGTCGAACGTAAAGGTGGCCACATCGTCCAATAAAATATGGTGGTGATCGGCATCGGTATCCATGGGCAAGGCAGCAATGCGAAGATTTTGGTTTTTGATGGTTTCCATTACCACCTGGCGCACCGAACGGGCATTTCCGAAATATTTGTCACGGAACTGGTACAGGAAAGCCAGGTACTTGCCGAGGTGTTCGCGTGCGTCTTCTTCCACGCGGTAATCCTCTTGTTGGAACATAAACAAGGCAATTTCGAGCAGTTCTTCCGGATTGTAATCTTCAAACCGGAGCACCTTGTCGAATCGGCTTGCCAGTCCTGGATTGGCCTTCATAAAGGCGTCCATGTTTTCGGGATATCCAGCCACAAAAACAAAGAATTCGCCCCGATGATCTTCCATGCGTTTGAGCAGCGTTTGAATGGCTTCGTCGCCAAAATCGCCTTGGGAACCGCGGCCCGATCCGGTTAGCGCGTAGGCTTCATCGATAAACAGCACACCTTGCATGGCTTCATCGATACGCTCTGCGGTTTTGATGGCCGTTTGACCCACATAACCTGCTACCAGGCCTTGCCGATCGGTTTCCACCATGTGGCCGCGTTCGAGTATGCCCAAGGCCTTGTATATTTTGGTCAGGATGCGTGCAACCGTGGTTTTGCCGGTACCCGGGTTGCCCACAAACACGGTATGCAAATAAAAGCGGCCCAATACATCGCGTCCGGTATCCCGGTAAAAGCGCACGAGGTTGACCATTTCCCGAATATCTTTTTTCACGTTTTGCATGCCGATGAGGCTGTCGAGCTCGTGCAAAGCAGCAATCAGCAGGTTTTCATCAACAGGGATATTGGGCAAGGGTCGTTTGTTGACAATTTGCACCTTGTTTACGTCTTCCAGCAAAATACGACTCAGGGCATCGGAGGAGCTATCGCGTGCTTTGGGATTGGCCATAACGCGCAATCCCAACTGAATTTTGGCCTTATCAATCAAATCGTGTACAAAACGCGCATTGCCAAATGAACGGTCGCGCGAGCGGAAAGCCTCGGTAATCAAGGCATCAATGCGCGTTTTGGCATTATCTTCCAGCACCACTTCTTTTTCCTTGCTTGCATAATCGGCAATGAGAGAAAGTTCCTGGGGCAAATAATCAGGAAATTCAAAGGTAAGTTTAAAACGGCTGCGCAAACCCGGGTTGGAATCCAGGAATGTTTTCATTTCCTTGGGATATCCTGCTACGATCACCGCCAGGTCGCCCGGGCCGTTTGAAAGTTCTTTGACCAAAATTTCGATGACTTCCCGGCCGAAATCTTTCGAATCTTCGGCGGAACGTGCCAATGCGTAGGCTTCGTCGATAAATAAAACTCCGCCGCGGGCCATTTCAATGGCGTCTTTCACTTTGGGCGCGGTTTGTCCTATGTATTCGCCTACCAAATCGGTACGATCCACTTCATGTACATGGCCTTTAGAGAGCAGGCCCATTTTTTTATACAGGCGGCCCATCATTTTAGCCACCGTGGTTTTGCCGGTTCCGGGGTTTCCGATGAAAACGGAATGCACGTTTATGCCATCTTTCTCATTGAACCCCCGCTCTTTGCGCAATTGCAAAAACTGAATATATTGTGCATGTTCGCGCACTTTCATTTTAATGTCGTGCAATCCGATAAGGGCGTCCAGTTTGGTAAGCACTTCTTCAAAGGATTCAAGGTCTTCTGCTTCGGGTTGCAGAAATACCTGTTGTCCTTTTTCGGGTAAATACACACCGTTGGTACCTTCTTCCCAGTCAACGCCAACCTCAAAAGGCATAACTGCCAACAGTTGGTCCATAAATACGATTTCGGCGGTATAACGGTCATTTCGCCAGGAGCCTTTCACATTAGAACCCCAACCAGCGGTAATTTTCACACCGTCATCACCCTTATCCACCTTGTGCAAGCGTACAACCTGCCCTTTGAGTTCGCGCGCATCGTTGTAAAACTTGATAAACAGTTCGCACTGCCATTGTTTGCTGAGGAGCTGGTTTTTCAAGGTAACTTCGGCGTAGATGTAGCGGGTTTCTTCACCATTGAATCGGCGCATGTAGATGCGTTCGAACTCGGGGGTATCATCGTAAGGGCCTTCATACATCCGCAGGGCGCTGATGTGGCAGTAAGGATTGTCTGTTTTGGTGAATGGTCTTCCGGCATCTTCGATGTGAAATTGTTTGGAGGAAACCTTTTCGCCTTCAATCCAGGCCTCCCAAACATAAGCGCCCTTTTTCCAGAACACGCCTTCTTGTTTATTGCCCCAGCCCTCCCGAACATACCCAACGGCATCATATTTGCCCACTTTGCGTCGGAAAGGCAGTACACAAATTTCCTTGCGCTGTTTTTTCACTGAATAACAACGCAATTCCACGTTAATTTCCCAATCTTCAATGTCGAAGTACTTGTTGTAAAACGACAATTCTGCATAGATATAGGTCGTTTCGTGGCGGTCAAAAACCTGGCGGTATTTTTTTTTATTGTCGGCAAGCCACTCTGTAGAGGCATAAATTTTCAAATCCCGGAATTTCCAACGTTTGAACTCCGGCGCCTCGAAAGGTGGTTGTGACTGATGCGTTCCAAATTGCATACATAACTTGATTTTACCTGAAATATCCTGTTTACTGGTTTGTCTATCCCAAATCGGGTGCTCGTATTCAATCCATTTCAGGGGTTTGTACGGGGAAAATTGAGCCGAAAAATAAGTTGGTTTTTTGGTTTCGACAAATTTGTTTTTCTTTGTTCATTGTTTTCCCCGATCTAACACCCTATGCATACCACTTCTTCTAAAAATCCGGGCTTTTTTATACTTATCGCTCTCCCACTCATCTTTTTGGGGTTCTCCCTAAAGGCCCAGGTGGTTCCCATTTATGATTATGAAAAAAAGGAGTTCAAGCGTTTTACACTTTTAGCAGGATTCAGTGCCGGCGGTTCTGTAAAAAATACAATAACAGACCAATTTGTGTTAGCTACTGCAAGCTACAATTTGGATCCATACAATCAAGTGGGACTTGTTTTCGGTTCATACTTCCCTTCTGTTGTCATCAATACGGTTCAAACGAAAAGCAACAGTTATGATATAGGGGGGCGATACAATTATATTTTACATGGTTGGACATCAGGTTACAGGTCAAATGTATACGTGGGTGCAGAAATACGGAAAAGTATTCACTTTCAACAGGAGCTTCATCTTTCGAATGCGAATGGCGTGTTCACCAACGTTTCTGCCCATAACCTTCGCATACAACTGCATCTAGGCATGCATTGGCAATTTGATCATCTGGTTATGCAAATTGCAGTACCCATGGGCATTTTGTTTACCAACCGTTACGACAGTTATCCAACTTCTTTTGATAGACGCCCAAATTCGAAGGGGTACTTTATTCTTCATTTTAATTTTTTGGCTGGATATACTTTTTAAGCACTCACCCAAAACCTTTTTGTAAATGAATCTCAAGCAATGTAGTTTTTTAATGCTTATTGGCCTGCTAGGCACCTGTGGTAGTTGTCGATTTTATCAGACATCGCCATTGTCCATCTATAAAGTTCAAAAGATCAGCAAAGATCCTAAAAAAAACAGGCATTATTTTCTCATCGATGAAGAGCATGCTCTTACGGAGGTTTGGGAGTTGCAGCACTATCATTTCGATAGAACAACGGTACACGGAAAATTGAAGAAGATAGACCCTAAATTTGCTGCAGATTCTATCCTGGTTACCCAAAGTGTTTCGCCTGATGTATTTAAAAATCGGGTATATATGTATGCAAGCCCCCGTTTGGTCCAACAACTATCAGCCAGCACCGACAGCATTCAGTTTAGTTACAATGATATTTCCAGTATTTCTGTCGTTGAAATTGACATCCACAAAACGGCCAAACGAAGTTCTTGGTTTTTGGGGTCGATTTTATTCTCGTTGATTTATTTAGTAAATTCTAATTAAAAATCCAGGAATTCTTTATTCTGTCTGAATAAACTTTAAAATTGAGGTGATGTTATAAGTAGGATCGCTATTTTTGCGGCGTTTTTTTTTCAATATGGCAACTGTACGATTTCAATTTGAAGATGCTTCTTTACCTTCAAAAACGGTAGAAGGCAAATTTCTTGATCAATC
Organism: Bacteroidota bacterium; assembly: GCA_018969455.1. Lineage (GTDB taxonomy): Bacteria > Bacteroidota > Bacteroidia > Chitinophagales > Saprospiraceae > M3007. The sequence goes on from JAGWYI010000140.1 coordinate 8,301, forward strand.
TATTCTGGAAATTACAGAATTATATGATGTGCACCTCAACCACAACTGTGGCGGCGTGTGTGCCTGCTCTACTTGCCACATTTATGTGGAAAATGGAGATAACTTCTTGGAGGAAATATCCGATAAAGAAGAAAACTTTATCGATCGCGCCATTAACCCGCGCCTGGAGAGTCGACTTGCCTGTCAATGCATCGTGTTGGATGAGTCTGCTGATATTACGGTTACCATACCAGACCAATCCTGGATAATTGGCCACGAACACTAGGCTTATTTTTTACGGTTGACACGCAGCACGGCATATCCAATTAAGGCTACAAATCCGCCAATGCCCAGGCTCCAATACCCCCAATGGATGGTATTTTTGTATACTGCCAAAAAGATAATTCCAACCATCAGAATGGTTGGGGCCTCGTTTAGCATGCGATAATGGATGTGGGAAAATGGACTGAAGTTCTTTTCCAAACGGATAATGTGCTGTTTACAATACCAAGTATAGGAGGTAAGCATCAGGAGCAAGGCAAATTTAACCATAAACCAGGCTTCTTGAAGCCAAAT
>JAGWYI010000141.1 GCA_018969455.1 Bacteroidota bacterium
CGAGCATGCTCTGCATGGTTTCAATTTTGAGGGCGTCTTCCAGTTCCCGGATTTTTCGGGTCTTGATCTCTTCCTGTTGCCGGGTAATCAACTTTTGCTTCAGGTTGTCTCTTCGGTACAGGTAAAATGCCAGCCCGGCAATCAAGATGAGGAAAAACAACACTTCCAGTACCAAAAACAGGTTTTCCGAAAAAGACTGGATGGCATTTTTTTCCCGCTTCAACAGGGAAATTGTTTTGCTTGTTTCCAGCGTATCAAATTGCATGACAATGCGTTGAGCGGCAGTATCCCTGTTTCGGTAGAGGATGCTGTCTGACAGTTCGGCGTATTTAAAGGCGTATTTGAGGGCGGTGTTGAGGCTGTCGAGCCCGGCATAGGTCGTCGACAACTGCCTTAAAATGAGCCTGCGCTGGGGATTGAAGGGCCCCACTGGCAGTTTTTCAGCTTCTTTCAAAAATTTTAGCGCCTCGGTATAACGCCGGTCGTCGCAGGCCAATGCCCCCGAATTGTACAAGCTTTGGGCGAGCAATTCGGTTTGAGGCAAGCGTCGGGCCAGCTCGAGGGTGCGGGCCGAGAGCAGCGCGGCTGCGGTATTTCGTCCTTCGTAATGCAGGCGTTTTACCTCTTCGAGCAAAACCGAAACCTCCAGGGCGGTGTCTTTTTGCAATTCATTGGCCAATCTAAACAAGCGCCGGTATTGCAGGGCATTTACGGTATCGCCTTTCATCAAATAATAGCGGCTCATGCGCGCAAGGATGCGCACGCGCAAACCGAGGGCGCCGTGCTTTTGGGCATAATAGAGTGCCTGACTCTGCATGGAAATGGCCTGATTTACCAAATTGCGCCTGGAGAGCCACTCCGCCATGTCTGACCGCACCCGCTGGTACTCTAAGGTATCGCCGTTTTTTTTGAAGCGATACATGCTCCGAACCAGGTACTGGAATGCCGAGTCGGAATCGCCATACTGCCGTTCGGTGTAATACGCAAAATGATACCAACCGAAAGCCTGTTTTTTCAGATCCTTTGCCGCCACGCCGGAAGCAATCATTTGTTTTATCTGGCCGTAATTCAGCAAGGTATCGAAGCCCGCCTGGGCCGATACGTTCTTTCCCTGAAACAGGAACATAAGCGCGAAAATGAAAGCGGAATAGCGCATGGATGCGGTAAATATAGGCGATTCAGACAAATCCATTGCTATTTTGTACGAATGCGCTATTTTTGAGGCAGCACCAAAATTCACGCCCCATGCGCATTTTCCTTTTTTTTGCTTTTTATCTGGCACTTGGCTCCCTTCCTGCCCAGGACGAACGCGATTGCCTCCAGCCGGCATTTGTCCGTAAATACCACATTCGGGTTGTAGAGGTTTACGCACATCCCGATTCCCCCAAAAACGACTCTATTTTAATCGAAATCGATTCTTTTAACACCCAGGGCTATCGGGTTTTGCAACAAATGTGCAGCGAGCAAGGCAAAGGCGCCAAATATGTGTATCATTACCTGGGCGATACCCTTTTTAGCGAAATGCGCGCTTTTAAATACAGCAAACCCTGGTATTCCTACAAAGCCCAATGGTCTGAAGACCACCGCAGCATCAAGTATCGAGGGTATTACAACAACGGCCGGAAGTCAAAATGGAAAGCCGAGCGCACCATCAACGCATGCGGAAGCACACTGGAGTACAGGGAGACCTGGGGCATGTTTAGAACTCTAAAACATTCTAAAAGAACGTATTACCCCAACGACAGGTTGCAAATGAAAAGTATTATTAAGCCCTCTCTATATCGCGAAAAGCAGTATTTCGATAAGCAGGGGAACCAAACGCCCAGTGCAGAAAGCCGCTCTTTTACCCAAACTACCCTGATCCCGGGCAATTCTGACAATCCGGGAGGGATCCGAAAACAAACAACCACCTTTTCAAGCACAGGTTCCATTACGGCTGTTTGGGGCGCCATGCCCGTGAAAAGCCACGACATCCTGGAAACCGAAGGATTATTTCTCCCCAATGGCTTGCCGGTATGGGTGAAATACACGCTCAACAAAAAATATCTGGGAAAAAGGTCGCTTCACTTTAAAATGAATGCTTCAACGCAGTGAAGAATGTCGAATGTCGAACGCCGAAAGGATTGCAATTAACTTTGGTGTTCGATATTCGGCGTTGTGCCTGAGATCCGTTCGAAAAGCCCGAGATTTTCTACCCGAAGCATTTTCCATTTCGATATTCGACATTCGGCGTTCGATATTCGATATTCAAAACACCCCGTTCTTCGGATTCGCCCCCGGAATGCCTTTGTAATAATTCCACAGGTATTCCAGGTCGGCTTTTTCGTCGCCTGTAACGGAAAACAGTTTTGGGTCAAAAAACACTTCCCGCGTACCCCAATTGAAGGTACACAGGCAGATTGGCACTTCCGCCAAGCGGGCGATGTGGTAAAAACCGGTACGGAACGAATAATTGGACCAATCTGGTAAGCGGCCAATATAGCCCGAAATTCCCGCGGAACAGGTCGTAGATGGAATTGGCTTCCATTAAAGATTTTACTGACTATCCGCATATTGTACAGTAAAATTACTTAACAGGAAGTCATTTTTGTTCCTATAAATCACTAAAATACCTACTAATAACCTTCCGAAACTGGTCAACTTTTTCATCGTTAACTGAATTTCCATTCATGTATAGCCGTTTGTTCACTTCAATCATAATGCCCTTAACCTTGTTGTTTTTCAAAAAATAAGGTTTGGGGATGATGCAGCCAGAATAAGGGTTATTTACTTCAACCGAATATCCAAGTTTGGTGAAATAGTTAAGGGTGTAATTTAACAAGTAGTCAGGTGTGTGGAACTGGTCTGTCCCAATGCAAATGTCAGGAGACTTTGAATGTTCAATAAAAGGGACTATTGGATTGTCATTGAATGAATGGCAGTCAACAATGTGGCAAACTCCATGCTTATTCAACCTTTCCTTTACCGTATTGTAAAACAGTTCGTGGTGCTTCAAATAAAAGTCCTTGTGAACCAAGTTCTTTAAATCCTCGTTTGGCTTTCTTAACTCTGAACCATCGTACCCATTGGTGTAGTAAAATCCCCTGCCAACATTGAACATAGGTTCAGACTCATCTTCAAACCTTTCAACATCACAAAATAACCTGCTAAATGGGGTGATAATTTTTTCAACGCCGTCAACGTCAAATATTTTGTCGGTCGCCCAATCAGTGAGTAGGTTGATATTTTCTTGCACCTTATCTAAAACGAACCCTTCAAGGTTCGGTATGTGGGTGGAAGCGTGTGGTATATGCAGAACAAATGAATCCAAAATATCGCCCTTAAACAAGGACATCCCAGATTCCGTCTCGTATTTTATATTCATCATTTGCAGTTTTTGTGTTTGCGATAGATAACGTCCGCTTCGCCGTATTTTTCGCAAGTGATACCGCGTTCCAAACGGGACTCGACAAACTTTTGAAGGCAAACTTCTTCGTTCGGGTAATCTTTGACAAATTGCAAAAGGTTCATATTAACTTCGTTTGAATTATACAACAAAGTTAAATCATTTGGGTGTTTTATCATTGATTATCAGATAAATGTGCATTTTTTTGCCGACGAATTACTGTACAATAAGTGTGTACAAAATGTGGTCGGAGCAGTAAAACGCTTACTGTACAATATGCGGATAGTCAGTAAGATTTTTTTTAAGAATCCTCCTTATGGCTTTCGTCCTGCGTTAAGCGATTTTCAAGGCGCATTTCGGCTACTTCTCGTTTTAGTTCGCGGATCAATTCTTCCTCCGATGGCAGGTAAAGCATGTATTTGGACGCAAACATTTGCTCGCTTTCCTTTAAAATGGAATATTTAACGATCGCTTCGTCTTTTTCTGCACATAAAATTATCCCCAGGGTTGGGTTATCCTCCGCACCACGCATCTTTTCTTCATAATATCGCACGTACATGTCCATTTGTCCGATATCTGAATGTTCCAATTCTCCTGTCTTCAGGTCGATCAGGACATAACATTTCAGATGGATATTGTAAAACACAAGATCAATATAAAAGCTTTTGTTTTCCGTGGCAAGTCGCTTTTGGCGTGCGACAAACGCAAAACCACTCCCGAGTTCCAGTAAAAAGGATTGTAACTTGCTAATTAAAGCAGATTCCAGATTTTTTTCGCTAAATTTTTGAGGATGCGGCAGGTTTAAAAACTCCAACACATAAGGGTCTTTGATAAATGATTCAGGCGAATCTGGCTCTTCCGAAGCATTCGTATCTGCGCTTAATTCCTGTTTTTGCTGGGAACTCAATAAGCGCTCATAATAAAACGAATATACCTGTCGCTCCAATTGCCGTGTACTCCATTGGTTTGCCACCGCTTCGTCGCGATAAAATGCGCGGGCTTCTTTGTTGGAAACTTTGGACAGTACGCGATAGTGCGTCCAGGTCAATTCGTCACGCAGTGCGTGACGAATTGGGAAAGCCTGATAAACCAGGCGCATATATTTCAAATTGGTTTGATTAAAGCCTTCCCCGAACTCCGACGTTAATTTTTCAGACAAGAAAGAAAGGACTTGTTTCCCGTATTCTGCACGCGGTTTCCCATCCTGTTCATGTTCGACTATCATTTTACCAATTAACCAATAGGTTTCCACCATAATAAAATTAACTGCGCGGTAGGTCCGACTACGCGCAGCCATCAATACATCACGGATTTGATAATAAAGTGGTTCAATGGTATTGAGTTCGGAAAACTGTTTCATATTTTCAAGTTTATGTTTAATTATCCCGCAAATATAAAACATTTTATGTCATAATACGTATTCGGGAGCTTAGCTTGGTTTAAGTGTTGATTCCCTCAGCATGGTTGCCTTCTTGTTCAAAATAAGCCCCAACGGCAAATATTTAGGCAAAAAATCCGATCATTACAAAATCAATTCCAGCAGCCATCAAAACACCCCGTTCTCCGGATTCGCCCCCGGAATGCCTTTGTAATAATTCCACAGGTATTCCAGATCGGCTTTTTCGTCGCCTGTGACGGAAAACAGTTTTGGGTCAAAAAACACTTCCCGCGTGCCCCAATTGAAAACGCACAAACAAATGGGCACTTCCGCCAGGCGGGCAATGTGGTAAAAACCGGTTCGGAACTGGGTCACGCGCGCGCGCTTGCCCTCGGGCGAAATCACCAAATGCATGCGCGGGTTTTGTTTGAATGCCTCCACGGTGGCGGCAACAAAATTGTTGCTTTTGGAACGATCTACCGGAATACCGCCCAACCAACGAAACAAACCACCGAATGGCCAGCGGAAAAGACTGCTTTTCCCAACATAATTTGCCCCAAAGCGCCCGGCACTGTTTACCAATACCCCAACCGGAAAATCCCAGTTGGAGGTATGCGGCGCCACAATGATGACGACTTTGGAAATATTTTTGGGGTATTCACCCGTTATTTTCCATCCAAAAAGACGAAGGATCAACTTTGATAAAAAGGAGAACATGTTTCAAACTGGCTTAAAGCATTACAACGATTTGGCAACCAGCAGCGCCACATTTTCGATGTGGTGGGTGTGTGGAAACATATCAACCGGTTGGGCCTTCAGGGTATGGTATTTTTCAGACAATAATTGCAAATCGCGGGCCTGGGTGGCAGGGTTGCAACTCACATACACGATGCGGGGCGCCGCCAGATCGAGCAAAAATCGCACGGCCTTTTCGTGCATGCCCGCGCGCGGCGGGTCGGTTATCACCAGATCGGGCTTGCCATGGCGCTGCACAAATTCCGGACTCAGCACATTTTTCACGTCGCCGGCATAAAAAACCGCGTTTTCAATCCCATTCAGGCGCTTGTTTTCTTCTGCATCGGCAATGGCGTCGGGAATTTCCTCGATGCCCACCACTTGTTTGCAGTATTTGGCCAAATACAGGGCAATGCTGCCCGTGCCCGTGTACAGGTCGTAAACGTTCTCGGCGCCTTTTAGTTCGGCAAAATCCACCACGACATCGTACAAGCGTTTGGCCTGGGCGGTATTGGTTTGAAAAAAGGACTTCGGACCAATTTTGAAACGCACATCGCCCAAAACCTCTTCGGCGTAGCCTTTGCCGAAGTAGGTAATCATATCGAGATCGAACAGCGCGTCATTTTTCTTGGTATTTACATTGTACACCAATGTGGTAATTTCCCGGGGGAAACGCGCCAGAAGCGCATCTAAAAAGCGCTGAATGGCATCCATATCGGCATATCCAAAACTGACCACCACCATGCATTCACCCGTCGAACACAGGCGCACCAGCAGGTTGCGCAGGAAACCTTCATGCAGGCGGATGTCGTAAAAAGACAGATCCTGCTCCAGGGCAAGTGTGCGCACTGCATTCCGAATGGCATTGGAAGGGTCGGCCTGCAGCCAGCAATGCTGTATATCGACAATTTTGTCGAAAAAACCGGCACGGTGAAAGCCGAGGGCGTGGGTGGCGTCTATGTTCTCGTGCTGCAATTCTTCTGGCAACAGCCAGCGGCGGTTGGAAAAGGTAAATTCCAGTTTATTCCGGTAATATCGGGTGTTTTCGGCGCCAATGATGGGCAAAAGTGTGTCGATGTCCAATTTTCCGATGCGCAACAAGGCATCGTACGCAACCTGTTGTTTTTGTTCCAGTTGATCGGCATAATCGAGGTATTGCCATTTGCAGCCGCCGCATACCTTGAAATGATCGCAAAAAGGCTGCACCCGCTTGGGCGAATATTCCAGCACCGTTTGCACATAGCCTTCGGCAAAACCGCCTTTTTTCTTTTGCACGAACACATCCACAACATCTCCGGGAACGGCATCTTCCACAAACACCACCATGCCATCGGCGGTACGGCCCACGCCTTTGCCCCGGTCGGCGATTCCGGTAATGGGTACTGCAGGTAAAATCAAGGGCTTGCGCATATTGGAAAATGGGTCTGAAACGAGAAAGGGCGCAAAGGTAGGTATTTGGCGGAAATTGCCGTGCTTTGCATACGATCGCGTTTGTAGCAAAAAGAACGCACATACCGCAATATTCGGGTTTTCAGGCCAGGCTTGAGCGCCTACCTTTGTCAGATACTTCGCACTGTATTGATTTGTGTATGGCCTTTGGCCTAAAACACTGACAATTAGTGTTCAGCATGACAAGGAATGCTGCCTTACAGGCGGCGCTTTTTTTTAAATTAATTGCACCATGAACGAGCAGGAAAAAATCAATTATCAGCGCATCGCCGAGGCGATCGATTATATCCGCCAAAATTTTAAAACACAGCCGAGTCTGGAAGAATTGGCCGAACAGGTGCATTTAAGTCCCTTTCATTTTCAGCGGCTTTTTACGGAGTGGGCAGGCACCAGTCCGAAGAAATTTTTACAATATATCAGTGTGGAATATGCCAAATCCTTGCTCAAGGAAAAACAGGCCACCTTATTCGAAGCGGCTTTTGAAACCGGACTTTCGGGTACCGGGCGCCTGCACGATTTGTTTGTGCAAATAGAAGGCATGACGCCAGGAGAATTTAAAAACGGCGGGGAAAGTTTGCACATCCAATATGATTACGCTGAAACGCCATTCGGGCCTATTTTGGTCGCCTCCACCGAAAAAGGCGTGTGTTACATGGCCTTTGCCGATGATCCTGCAGTGCCAATGGCCGAAATGCGGCATTTGTTTCCCAAAGCAAATTATGTGCAACAGTCGGATACACACCAACGCAATGCCCTGCAAATATTTGACCGTGATTGGGGTCAATTGCAGCAAATCAAACTCCATTTAAAAGGTACCGCTTTCCAAATAAAAGTGTGGGAAACCCTGCTAAAAATACCGGTCGGACAACTTTCTACCTACGGCAATATCGCAGCGCAAATTGAGCACCCGAAAGCATCAAGGGCGGTCGGATCGGCGGTGGGCGATAATCCGGTGGCTTTTTTGATTCCTTGTCATCGGGTGATACAGTCGACGGGCCATTTTGGTCAGTATCATTGGGGAAGTACGCGTAAAGTGGCGATGATAGGTTGGGAAGCGGCGGCGGGGGCTTAGGATTATTGGCGTATTTGCACAAGTATGATATAAGCTTACGCGAGCCATAGGAAATATAACAAACGGCTTTCTCTTATTATTTTAAAAAAATATCTTTATGTGTAATTTCTACATTGGTATTTTCAAATTGCTTACTATCAGGATTTAATGTAGAAAATGTTCTGCTATATGTAACCTTAAAGCCGTTGCTTTGATTTTTTAATATGGTTGTGATTCCCCAACGAGGTTCAGAGTTTGTTAGATTTTTATTAAGATTTAGCAAACTTAAATTTATTGTTGCGCATTCATCTTCACTAAGTAACTTAATAAATTCAAAAAGATCCTGAGTCGCATTATAATCATTTATTTTATTGGGGTTGGATGCACCTATACTGAATAACAAGGATTGCTGTTCTGTCATGTTATAAATTTTTGACCGTTTAAATGCACGAAGGTACCTAATAATTTATTAAAACCATTTAGAAGGTTATTAACACTCACAGATTTAACTAAATTTAAACTAGACATAGTCTTTGTTGTATAAATCCACATCTTTTGCTAATGACATATTTGCAACAAGGTCCCAAATCGCGAATGTCTAGTATAATACCTATTTGCGATCTTCTAAAAACCCAAGTCTATCTTTTGACAATATAAAACAATCTGTATATTCATCTGGCAAAAAATCAGTTGGTATTTCTCTAGGAATAGATTCTCCTTGTCTGTCAATTATATCATCATAGTTTATTAATAAATATTTAGTTTTAAAAAAATAGTTAAAATACAGTTCTAATAGATCAGAAATAAGGTTTACGTCATTGCCG
>JAGWYI010000142.1 GCA_018969455.1 Bacteroidota bacterium
AAAGCATCAAAAGATCGAGCTTGGTTTTCACCCACCAGATCCAGGCCTTTAGGATGCGCATATTTTCCGCCATTTAAATCGGCGTATACATCAATTTCCAGGCTACGCAAACCAAGTGTTAGTTGATCGCTCAGGCCAACGTGGTGATATTCCAAACCCAGGTACGAACGGCTGGTATCCGATTTTTCAAGTAAGCGAAACAAGTTCGGATCGATGTACTCTTTATAGCTGTTATGCGATCCTATCCATTGATAATGGTTGAATGGCAAATCGGTATTTGGCGTACCTTGAAAAAAGACGAGATAAACAAACAATAAAGGCAAAAAGCGCATGAGAGAACAGAATAGAGGATCAACAAGGCCCAAATATCCTGATTTTCATCGGCAAATCTGATAAAATTTGGGTTACCAGTTGATGCTTCTTTGATAAACTTTTCCACCCGATTGAATCCGGTACTGGTATTTGCCCGGGCTTAAAAACCAGGCTGCGGGTTCAAACACAAAGGTATAACTGCCTTTTGCTTTGTAACTGCTTTCCAGGGTGCGCAGGCTGTGTCCGGCTTCATCCATTATTTGCAAGCGAAGCGGCCCATCTTGCAGCATGGCATATTTGATTTCAATGGCGCCGGGCGTCGATTTGCTGGGTTGATGCCCCAACAACACCGTTTTGTCGTTATCACCCATACTCATTACCGCCTGCGGGGTAAGGCCATTGATCAGAGGTATTTCGTCTTGCAAAACATAATTTACCACTTCCGGGTTGGCGCCCAGCCATTCCTGCATAATGGAGGCATAAACAGATCTGAAATCTACACTGAAAGAGGGGTCGGAATAGGGATCCGGGTTGCTCAAATCCTGGAAATTTCCGACAAATCCATTTCCTGCATTTCCGCCAAACAGCATTACTGGAGTTCCCCATCCGTGGTCGGTGCCCTGGGAGGCATTTTCGTAGATGGTACGGCCAAATTCGGAGAAGCTCATGCCAAGTACTTTCTTTTCAACGCCATTATTTCCCAAAGTCAAATCGTCAAAGAAATATTTAACAGCATCTGCCAGGTGTTTGATAAGCAGGGTATGTGCATTCAATTGATTGGCATGCGTATCGAAACCGCCAATTTCCACCATATATACTCGAGTTCCCAGGTTTCCCTTAATAAGTCGGGCTACGATGGCCAGTTGTTCAGCCAGGTAATTGTCGGTGGGGTAATCTACCTGATTTTTGCCGCGACCATATGCGTCTTTTATGGTTTGAGCATATCGGAAGGCCGAATTGGCGGTTTGGCGTAAAAAGTTCAATTCGATTTCGCGGGGCGAATTGCCCAGGGTGCTGGTATCGTACAGTTGCCCGGTTTGGGCAATTTGATAAAATTCCTGCGGACTGCTTACGGCAAGCGCCATATTAACTTGGTCGGCTTTAAAAACCAGATTGGATTGAACGCCAATTTGCAAAGCGGGCGGTACGGTAGGCGGCGCTTCAAGAAAGGCGGCATATTCATTGTCAAGAAATCGTCCAATCCACCCTGTATTCCACACTACATCCGATTTACTTCCGGATGCGATAATGTCGTAGGATCGAAAATGGCTGTAGTTAGGCTCGGGATATCCAACATTGTGTATAACCTTCATCTGGCCGTTTTCCCACATGGGCTGGAGATTGATGCTTTCCTGATACATGCCAAATTCGGGACTCAGGTGCCACATTTTTTGATCAGGAATACCGATGGTGGGGCGTAAATTATAGTAAAAATTATTACCACGAGGAATAATGGTGTTTATTCCGTCGTTTCCGCCATCCAGTCGAATCAGTACCAGGATTCGGTCATTGTCGGAATTACCTGCAAGGGAAGCGAGCAGAGGACTGGCGTGAAAGGCGCGCAGGGGTAAATTACCCATTAGCATTCCGCCGGCGCCGAGCAGGCCGGATGCCGTTAAAAAGTTGCGGCGCGACCAAAGCCGATGTTCTTGTTCATGGGCCAAACCGTGTTCGAGCGCCGAGCCGTATCGTTTTTTTCCGTAAGCCATAAAGTATGAATTGATCGAAACCGGGGTTTCGGAGGATCATCAAATTAGGTTAATTGAAACTCGGGCAAACGCACCAGATAATAGAGCAGGTTTATAATTTGCAGGGGTGCATCATTCCAGTAGAGATTCCAGCTTCCATCCTGATAATAATTTTCAGGAACACCTGCTTTGAAATTTAAAATGGCTCCCTGCAGGTGTACCGGATCCAGATTTTGGCCCATGAAATAATCAACCAAGGCAGTTGTAACCACAGCCGGGTCGTTGCTGTCGTTCGTCAAACTTTGGGCAATGGTTCGAAGGTTTTCCTTCAATGTATCATCTTGGCTGAGCAGGTAGGATACGCTGGCGGTATAATTCCACCGCGCAGTAAGGGTGCTTTCATTGATCCATGCGTGATAACCGGGCCATCCAGCCACATTGGGCGGATTCATCAAGTCTTGTCCGAGTTGATAAGACCAATAACCCACAGCATTCCACCAGGTGTCTGGAACTTGGGGCAACTTGTCTGCTCCAGCCATTTTCCAGATTGGAATCATGGATTCGAGTGGACTTTTAATTTGAGCAGCCATTATGCGATCATCGAAAAAATGTTCGCTTTTGAAAAGGGTTTTCAAAACGGGCATTAATTCCCAGTTGCTGCTTTTAAATACCTGGGCCAATCCATCGACAATGGCAGGGTCTATGGATTGATATACAAATTTTTTGTAAATTTTACCTGTAATAAAATGAGAAACTTGTTCTGCTTTTGCGGTAAAAATTAAGTTGTGCGCTGTGGTAAAGGAATAATTGGAACTCAATCCAAAAATGGTTTTGGGGGTGTTATCGTGTTTGGTTGGATCGAAATACGCTGGCGTGCAGGCGTACATATTGGCTTGCCAGCCGGTGAGTGCGCGCGCCATTTCCACGATATCAGCCTGTGTGTAGCCGTTGCTTTCACCCATGGTAAAAAGTTCCATAAGTTCGCGGGCGTAATTTTCGTTCGGATTGCCTGCAACATTTTGATTTCCATTCAAATAGGCCAGCATTGCGGGGTTTTTACCCATTTCGCGTGCAAAAACCTTGAAATTGCCAAATGCATTGGTATGCAACAACTCAAAATAGTCCCACAAGTACGCGTTGCATCCAACCACGTTGATAGAGGTTACAAAGTGGTTGTGCCAAAAAAGAGCCATTTTGGATTGAATACCCTCCCTGAGCATGTTATTTAGCCACTGACGTCGAAGGTTATCCCGGTGCGTAAATACAGAATTGGGGTCGGCGTTATAATCGGCGGAAGTGTAGCCTGCCCAGAAAGGTGGGTCGGGCGCACCCAAATCTGCAGCCGTATCCAACAGGGAATCAATGAGTTCAGATGGTGTCATTTGGAGCCCTTGTTCAATTTGTTCCAAACTGGCGCCGAAGCCCAGCCGGCGGTACACATGTGCAACACGGCGTGCATTCCAAGGTTTTGCGGCAGATGGAATATATGGATCCAATGTGCCGGTTGAGCCCGCAATTGGGAAATTCGCCATCGGTATATCGAGTTCTGGCATATAAGGCAAAGCAGTTAAAAAGTGGCACAATCAAAAAATCCGATCGAAAGGCAAGGTTAAGAAAGATTTCTAAATTCCGAAACATAAATTGTTGATTTGCCAAACAAAAGTCAGTAGGTTAAATAAATTTGTCTGAAACACAGGCAATTTATTGGGACGCTTTATCTTACTGCCAAATTTTCTTTACCATTAAAAATTTGATTTATGCGCTTTGGGAATTTAACAGCAATCTTAATTCTGGCATTGGGCATCACAAGCTGCTTGCAGGCGCAGCAAACTTTGCTTGAACAGGATTTTAATGCCTGCGGTTTGCCCCAGGGCTGGGACGTGCATATCCAAGGCAATCAAAATGCAATTTGGTATATTGGAAACAGTGTGCTGAACAACGATGACAACGGACAAAGCATGAACGGCTCTTGCTTTTTGTTTATCGATGACGATGCCAACGGCGATAATACCCCGGCATATACACTCGATGTAATTTCACCCGAATTTAATGGATTGGGGTATCAAAACATCAATTTCAGCGTGGATGTGCATTATCGGGACTATGGACCAGCCAACGAATATTTTGCCATCATCCTGAAAGAGGGCGGGGTAGAGCGCGAATTGAAGCGATTTGGCAATGGATCTTCAACCGGCGATACCATTAGTGAAATTCAAACCCTGCATTTCGACCTGAGCTTTTACATTAAACACCCCGATGCGCGCCTTATTTTTCGGTATGACGATGGCGGCGATTTTGGATGGTGGGCAGGTATCGATAATGTCAAGGTGGTTGGCCTGGGCGCAGGAACCAACCTGATCGCCGAATCTTTTGACGATTGCGTTAAACCACAAGGTTGGACGACCGATGTTGTTACAGGAAAGGCAGACTGGAGTTTTGGGATCAACCAAAATCCGAAAGCGGGCATCGGAAATTCCATGAATGGAAGTTGTTTTGCCTATTTTGACGATGATATTTTGGGCGATACCTCGGCTTATTCGGTAGCCCGCCTGAATTCTCCCTGGTTTGATGGCACCTTTTTTGGACGGTATTTTGTCGATTTTGACTTTATTTTTCGCTATTATTCCGAAATAGTTACCTTATACGTACAAAATGAAGATGGGAGCGAATATCAGATTGCCCAAACCACTACGGCCAATATCGGCGGTCCGCTTTTTAATACCAGCAATCATCTTTCATTTGAAATTTCCCAGTTTCGGGCAAAAAAAATGCGGATCATTTTCCAATTCGATGATGGTAAAAACTGGGGTTGGTGGGCCGGTTTGGATAACTTTAAAATTGTTGGAATCGGGGCTGCGAACGACCTTTGCAGCAATGCAACCGTATTGCAAACCGGGGCCGATTGCCTTTCCGGCAACAATTCCACCGCAGTTTTTGATGGCCCTGCAGCGCCTTGTTCGGGCCGAACCGTTGCCGGGCTTTGGTATCGATGGACCGCCGATTTCAGCGGTACAGCCCTGCTAAGTTGTCAATCCAATTTCAACGATGTGGTACATGTTTTCCGTGGCGCCTGCACCAACCTGCAGGACGTGGCCTGCAACAACCACGATGAACACGGTTTCCAAGGCGAAAAAACCTTTTTTCCTGTTGAAACGGGGGTAGATTACTGGATTCGGGTAAGTGGATTGCTCGATGGATTTGGTGTTCCCAAAGGAGATTTGTGTATCAAAATAGAAAAAAATGCGAATCTTCCTCAAGGTCCAACCAATGACCGATGCGATACAGCTACCCCGCTTATGGTAGATGGCCCGTGTATTCCTGGTGTCAATTTCGATGCAGACACTTTCGCTCCAATACCTGGCAAAAACCGCCTTGCGCGTTCCGATGTATGGTACCGTTTTACGGCTCCGGCGCTCTCGCCAACACCTGCAACGCCTTTGGTACTAAAAGCTAATGCCGATTTTTCCAACATCATTACCCTTTATTCTGGTGCTTGTGGACAACTGAGCGAGGTGGCATCCAATCATCATGGCGATTTGCTTGAATTGCCCGATTTAAAGCCGGGGTTGGAATATTGGGTTCAAATTGCAGGTAATTTTGCCGGAATTGAAGGCCACCTTTGCCCACAAATCGGATCAGAAAACAAAATTGTACCACCCAATGATCAATGCATTTCGGCCATTCCGATTGCATTAGGCGTACAATGCCAGGCTGCCTCCAACCAAAATGCCCTGTTTTCAGGCAATATTCCGGCATGTGTCCCGGAGATAGAATCGGATGTTTGGTTCAAATTCACCGCACAAAGCGGTGCAGTGCGCATTAATACCGGCGCCGATTTTGAGCATGTATTGGCAGTTTGGGAAGGGAATTGTGACACTTTAACGAATATTTTTTGCAAAAAAAATCCCTTGCGTTGCGATGGCTTTGTTACAGTGGGAAATTTGAATTCAGGGAAGACTTATTACGTGC
The DNA here is from genome assembly GCA_018969455.1 of Bacteroidota bacterium. Classification (GTDB taxonomy): domain Bacteria; phylum Bacteroidota; class Bacteroidia; order Chitinophagales; family Saprospiraceae; genus M3007. Next base: position 5,970 of record JAGWYI010000142.1, read on the forward strand.
AAATTGGATCTTTATCAGGCCCTAATGGTGTACATCAAGGAAATATTTGTATTCAAATAATGGACGGCGCCAGTACGCCTTCTTTCGAAAAAATGAACGTATTGGTAGAAGAGCACTGTAACACCTTAAATACGGCTGTATTAAGCGTTCAAATTCTTGGCGGCCGGGCGCCTTTTACTGTTCTGGGGGCCCAGAACGGAGATGTTTTGAATAGCGGTGATGCCTATATTGTGGTGGTAGAGGATGCATTGGGTTGTCAGCAGTCGGCGTTGGGAGTGGTAGACAATTGCGCCAACAGTGGATGTACCCTGGCAGCATCTGTAACAGAACAACAACCTGCATGTTACGGCACCCTAAGTGGAAACATACAGACCCATGTTGCGGGCGGCACCCAGCCCTATTCCTACCATTGGTCGAATGGAGCAAGCGGATCCAGCCTGGATGGTGTTGGCGCCGGGATTTATGCAGTTACCATTACCGATGCCTTAGGCTGTGAACAAATGCTGGGAGATACCCTGATTGAGCCATTACCCTTGGTTATTGCCCAAGGCGAAACCGTGCCTCCTTATACAGGCGAAAGCAATGGTTCTGTTCAAATAGAAATTGCCGGTGGTACTGGCCCTTATCAAACCCAGTGGTGGCGAAACGGCCTTGTTTTTTCCGATTTTGAAGACCTGCAAAATGCGCCAGAAGGCGTTTATGTTTTGCGTATACAGGATGCAAAAGGATGCTCCGACTCCTTGCAAGTGGTATTAAAGGAGGTGCTTGCAACAGACGCACCCATAGCAGGGGTATTTGCTGAGGTATACCCCAATCCTGCCCACAACAAGTCGACCCTTACCTTGGCGTTGCCTCAAGCGGCCAACGTTCAGCTCCAAATTCTGGATGCCCAGGGGAAACAACTGCGTGCTTGGACAGCAGAAAAAATATTGGATCAGAGCATTCCGCTTCCTGTGGTTGGATTACCCTCCGGCGCTTATAAAATTGACATCAAAACAGAAGTATATCACATACAAAAGTCTCTGATAATCATCCATTAAAAAAAACAACGGCAGCCCGCTTTTGGGCTGCCGTATCATCCATCTCCACGATTCCTAAATCCCTGTAGTGTATTTTTTAGGTTTACTTGAAGTAAACATTGTAGGTAAGTTTGGATCCTGCCAGGTAAGCCAGCGAATTTACCGCGCTTTGAATTCCGATGTCGGCCAATTTGTGCCACCATTTGGTGTTTTTACCATGGTGATCCCGCACCAAAGGCAGCGTTGCAGAAACTGCTGCGCCAGCGATCAAGGTGTTTTGGGTTAAAAAAAGAAAATGATAGGCATCTGTCAGTTGAACGGGTATATTGGGTCGGATGTATTTGTTTTCCCAGGAGATGGTATTGTCCCAATAGCGGCGGTTGGCGTTCGGAAACCGATTGAAGAAGCGTTCCCGTTTCCAGATAAGCGTTTCGCGCAATCCTTGATTTACACCTGCCGTAAAGGACAGGACGCCGGGAAGAAGTGCGCGTTTCAGGCTGTGTTTTAATTGAAATTTGGAACCTGTATTAGAGGGAACATCCAGGTTCAAAACAGGAGTTGTGCCGGTTGAAAGGGCGGAAGGCGCCTGGAACTGCGCGGAGAGAACAAATGGAAGAAAGCAAAAAACAAACACAATTGATTTCATGACTTACAGATGGTTTAGTTGCCGCATTGGCCGTTTGATGACACAAAGATGGCGGCACTGGAACTGAAAGCCCTTTAGGTTTCGTTTTTTGGCGGGAATGTTTCTGGAATTGGCAGAAAAAGAGGGGGGAAACAAAAAGGGATCTGCTCAACAAAGCAGATCCCTTTTATACCTGGATTCGCCGGATTTTGTGGATAAATAAGGATAGATTTCGGTGATTTCTAATGATTTATAAAGATGGCTGTGCTCAAAACCTGGCGTCGTGAAGTAAATAATCTGTGAGAAGGCAACTCTTTAGGGGCGCACCTCTTTCTTTTTTAACAAGTAAATGTAAACGGGCAGGTGATCGCTGTATCCATTGATGAAGATATCGCCCACAAAAGTACGGAATGGGTATCCACGGTAAGCGCCTTCTGTTTGTAAAAGCCAGGGTTGGCGGTAAATCATGGATTTGTACAATTGCCAGCCCCCTGTTTTTTTATTAACCAATCCCTTCGAAACAATGATCTGATCGAAAAGATCCCAGGAATCGCGGTATGCCAGGGTGCCATCACCAGTTTTGTAGTGATCGTACATGGTATTGTACAATTCTTTGTCCTTCAAATCTTTGGTGCTGTATCTTGCCCCCAGTACTTCGGCAATACTTTTGTTGTCGGGATCGTCATTCAGGTCGCCCATGATAAAGATTTTGACATCGGGGTTAATGGCGAGCAAGCTGTCGGCAATGTGTCGGCACACGCTGGCTGCGCGAGCACGCATCCAGCCCGAGCCAGCCTCTCCGCCGCGTCTGGAAGGCCAGTGGCCCACCATGAGATGAACTTGTTCTCCATCTATCAAACCGCTCATGTACAACACATCGCGGGTATAGTCGGCAGCACTGTCTTTTTCCTGTTGCAAATTGACGGGATAAGGTTTGGCTCCCAGCAATTTAAAATATTTTTCCTGATATAAAAAGCCGCAGTCAATGCCGCGTTCGTCGGGCGAATCGAAGTGAACAATTTGATAATTTCGGGCTTTTAGAGCCTCCTGAGCCACCAGATCTTCCAGCACTTTTCGGTTTTCAACTTCGGCAACTCCCAAAATGGCAACCCCATCGGGTGATAGTTCTGCGCCGAGTTGGCTCACCACTTTAGCCATATTTGCCTGTTTGGATACATATTTTTCAGTATT
>JAGWYI010000143.1 GCA_018969455.1 Bacteroidota bacterium
TATTGGCTGTTGGCGTGAAGTCAAACTCAAGTTTCGAGAGGTCGTATTGGTTTCCGCCATCGAGTAGTTTCAAATCGGGGTCGTCGGGCGAATTGCTGCTGAAGCCGCCATTGGCGTTTGTTAAATCATTTGGTCCGGGCAATTCGGTTATGGGTCCGGTTGCGAGTACGACACCTTGATTGATGCCAATATTGCTTCCTCCGTTGGCAAAGGTACCCCGGGAGTTGTTGTCGCCGGCACTGCTGATATTGGTCACATTGTAACAATTACCGCCCACCAGTACATTTTTAATCAAAACGGAACCATTTATAGCGGGGTCTACACTTAGGTTGACGGCTTCGATTTTGTTTTCAAACGATTTTAGCCATTTGTTTTGATCTCCGTTTTCACACATAACCGATACAAACATGGGTTCGATTCCTGCGTTGGCTGCCAGAATGTGGAGGGTTTGGCAATCGCGGAGGGCTGTAAATCGAATTCCGTTGTCATCGCCTTTGTTGTTTTGTACCAGTGTAGCCTCCAGTTTTTCCTGTGGCAGGGTAAAAAAATCAAATCGCGTTAACTGATCCTTGTAGGCGCCATTGGCCAATACCGTGTAGGTATTGCCTGGAATCAAGTTGCACAAGATCACGTCGTTGTTGCCTGCCGGCAAATCGAGCAGGGCACGTGTACCAGGATGATTTACGTTAACCTGGAAGGGGATGGATTGGGCTTGAATGCCCAGGCAGGCGCCAATCAGAAAAAGAAAGCACAAAAACAGTGGATTTGACTTCATTGTCTTCAAAATTAAGGATAAAAAGTGGAGTTTGGTGATTTTGACATGCAGGTTGGGCGCTCATTGCGAAAGCCCTTCCTTATTGCCTGTACAACATGAATTTAAGTACTGCCTGCGTGCCGTTTGGTGCATTTACATGCAGCCAATACAGCCCGTTGGGCAATTCCGAAGGCAATTCGACCGGGAATGGGCCAGTTTCAGCCACCTGGGTCGATTGAGTAATCAACTGTCCATGAATATTATATATACGCAACAACACAGATTCGGTATTCCAGGCAGACAAATCTGTGTACAGCCGACCGCTTGTGGGATTAGGGAAAAGGAGGATTGCGTTTTCCTGGTCGTCTTGTCGTTCCGCAGTGTAGTTTTCGGGTGCGAAGGTAACATTGCACTGGAAAACGTTCATATGTGCTTCGTAGTATATTTGTGGGAAGAGGCGGGCCACAACGTAAATATATTGCGGATTGGCCAATACGGGCAAAGTATATTCGAAGACATCCGATTGTCCGTTCTTGATGCTGTCGGAAAGGCTGGAAAACCGTATGCCGTACATCGGGGAATAATTGGGGTTGTTTACCTTGTAGCTATGTCCCCCGGGTGCGAAGTAAATTCCGTTGGTATTGGGTACCTGGGCCTTAATACCTGCCGGGATTTCTACGGCGAAATATTGCATTGGCGTGTTGCAATTGTTGGTAACACGGAGTTTATAGGTTCTTTTGTTGTTTGGGAGGGTTTTTACCGACAGGATTTCATATTTCATGCATGCATTAAACTTGGTGTCGCATGCTTGTCCGTCATTTACATCTACTGTAAAGCAGCAAGTTTGTTGGTTGTTGCAACTGTCTTTGGCCGCAAAGCACACCTCGGTGATACCCGTTGGGAAGAAGCTGCCGCTTTCAGGCCCTTTGATGCGTTCGAGCATGATACCCGGGCATGGGCAATTGCTGCTTGGAATCGGGGTTGGATAAACAACCGTAGTTCCGGTGGCGGTGGGGTCAATGGTGATTGCCAGCGGTTCGGAACAGGGCAATTTGAGTTGAGTGGGTTGGCTAGGGGCAATATATTGGAGGTGTACCTGTACGAGGGTATCGCAGGCTCCAAATACCGATATATACCGGATTACAGTTTGCGGGGTGGTATAAAATTCGCCATCTATGACAACGGTATCACCTTTACAAAATTCGATGGTTTGATTGAGCGTTGGTTGAAAGTCCCAGGTAAGAATGTAAGTTGCGAGGGTATCGCATCCCGATGTGGCAGGAATGATGCCGGTGATGGTATCGGGTTGGGTATATAATTGTCCGTTGATGATAACCGTAGAACCGGGGCAGAAGTGCACATATTTGGTGGTAGTAGGTTGAGTTTGCGCAATTTTGCTGGCTTGAACCGGCACGCAATTGGGGAAAATGATGCCATCGAAGCCTGGGGCCGCATCGTTTGGGTTGTTCTGGTTGCATATTCCGTTGGCGCCACCGTTCAACACAGGGACCAATCCATTTCCATTTCCGGTGTGGAGCAAACGGCCGCCGCCGCCGCCGCCGCCTGGTCCGTGGAAACGGTCGGGTATTTGGCTGATGGCATTACCGCCTTTACCGCCGGATGCCAGGCAAAGTACATTCCCCAGTATTTGTTGGGCATCCAGGAGAATAGATCCGCCTGCGCCGCCGCCGCCTTGCCCGTCGTTGGCATATTGCACATTGGGCAGGAAGGCATCGGCCCCGTTTGCGCGAATTTGTCCGCCAGCCCCTATGATGGTTTTTGCTTTAATGTACACGATGCCGCCGCCGTTTCCCCCCGAAGCGCCTGCATCGTCATTTACCTGGCCTGCGCCGCCGCCTCCACCCAATAGGAGCGTGTTGGGATTGTTAACGGAAACTGCCTGACCTCCTATGCCATTGGTTCCTGTTGTGGGGAAAACAGGGGACTGGTAAAATTCCAGGCCGCCGTTTCCTCCTGCGCCGCCGTTTCCGCCGCCGCCGCCGCCGGCATTGTGGGCATTTCCGCCGCCGCCGCCGTTGGCTGCATTTCCGCGACCAAATGAAATGTTGGCAGGAATTTGGGCTATACCGCCACCTTTTCTTCCCGCGAGAATTGGGTTATATGGATAAAAATAATGCAATTCATGAAAAAAAGAAACATCAGCATCCTCTGCCAAAGCACCGGAAAATCCTGCACCGCTTGCATCCACGTGTCCGCTTAAGGTCAGTTTGTTTTGCACCTCCAGAGCCAAAACACCGCCTACCGTTCCATTCCAGGGAAGGCAAGTCAACTGCCCGATTACGGCATCGGAAAAAACAGGGATATTGACCAGTTGAACTTTACCACTCAATGTATAGGCGTTGCGTAGTTTATATTTCAATTGGATGGAATCGCCATGCGTCCATGAAATTTCGTTTAATTCATAATTTCCTGCTCCTCTTGTGTTTAAGATGCTTCCAAAAGCCGGAGAATCACTTTGGTCCACCTCGGCGCCTTGCATTTGAATAATCATCACGTGATCTCCTGCGGAAAATCCCACATTGTAGGATACCAGCAGGGTACTGCTGTCGCAGCCAAAACCAATGATGGGGGTATAGTGGTTAATGTTGCCCGAAAGCGTATCCTGATCTATGGAGCTGCATTCAAAGGAGCGTCCAAAACAGGGATTTTGAAAATAAAACAAAAAAATCAGGCCGAAAAGGGTGCGTATAAATGGCGACATGGCAAAATTGGTATTGGGTAAATGAATCATTGGAGGCAATTTCCTCAAAGTTCTTTTCTTTTGTGCAAGCGCCCGATAATATGCTGGACTTTTTGCGTATAAAAACAGGTTTTGTAAGATGGGTTACACATGTCAGCCATCAAACCGTTTGGTTCCGTTATTTGCTATACCAGGATTCGCCGGATTTTGTGGATAAATCAGGAAGGATTTCGGTGATTTCTAATGATTTATAAAGATCGCTGTGCCCAAAACCTGGCGTCGTGAAGTATATATATACCACATGCCGCCTGAAAGGCAGCATTCATTGTCATGCTGAGCGCTGATTGTCAATGATTTGGGCTTAAGGCCATGCACAAAAGCAAGCAGTGCGAAGTATACATAGCAACACATCAAGAAGCAAAGGAATCAGTGCTGGACGACCTAAAACCGAATTAAAAATTCGGTCAAATTGGTTTCGGTATCCAAATTTAACCTTTTTCGCAAGCGATACCGGCTGGCTTCCACACCGCGCACCGATATGTTCATTAAGGTGGCGATTTCTTTACTTGACAGGTTCATGCGCAGGTATGCACACAATCGGAAGTCGTTGGGACTCAAGTGGGTATATTGTTCGCCCAAACGTTTTAAAAAGTTGTTGTATACCTGATCAAAGTTTTGGGAAAAATGTGCCCAGTCTTCGTCCAGAACATGGTCGTTTTCCACTACTTTAAGCAGGCGCTGGATCTCCTTATCTAATTCCGGTTCGCTTCTGGCCTTGTTTTGCAGCTTGCGTAAACCCTCGCGAATGGAGCTCAGAATTTCGTTTTTTTGTACCAGGTGCATGGTTACCGATGCCAACTCGCGGGTTTTAAAATTGACCTCTGTTTCCAGTTTTTCATTGTGGAGTTGCATAATGGCTTCTTCAGAACGTTGTGCCAACAGCAGGTGTTCGGCCTCGCGATGTTGGTGCAGTTCTTGTAAATTTTGTTTTTCCCGCTCGAAGCGACGCCTTTGATGGTAAAACAGACCTCCCAAGATGCCCATTAAAAGCAGGCAGTAAGCAAAATACGCCAGTTTGCTTGCATACCAAGGCGGCAAAATGGTAAAGGAAAATGCTTGTTCTTCACACTCCGGTCCATTTAATTTTCGGGCTTTCAAATGCAAAATATAATTTCCGGGTGGCAATTGATTAAAATGGAGTTCGGTATCTCTAGACCAGTCTGACCACGCGGGTTCCAAACCTTCAAGAAAGTGGGAATATTGGATGAGGTCGCAACTCGGATAATCTGGTACTGCAAAAGAAAATTCGAGGTTATTCTGGCGATAATGCAGCACATATTCGTTTAAAAAAGCCCCATTTCCGCCATACAGCATGCTGTCGTAGGCGCCTTTGAGTACAACGGAATGAAGCAATAGCCGCAAAGAAGAATCCGAATTGAAATAAGTTTCAGGATCGAAATGGATAAAACCTTGCGCTGTGGCAAAAAACACGTTGTGCTGATCGAGAGGCAAAATGTGGTAGAACCCGGCAGAGAGTTTATCCCCTAATTCTGGAATCGGAATTTTTCTTACTTTTTTACCCAAAGGATCATTGTCAATTTTCAACAAACCCGCTTCCTGAGTGGTGATGTACCAAATATTGCCCTCTGCATCATTTCGGAGGTATTTTACCTGAGTTTGGGATCCCAACAAGGCGCTGAACGCGGTATCGGGTATAAAATGATTGCCTGATTCATCAAATTTGAAAATCCCGAGCGCACTGGTGAACGCAATTTTGGAACCCAGTTGGAATAAATGATTGCCCAGGTTGGAATTAAGCCCCTGTTTGGCATTGAAAAAATCGGCGTGAATGGTCTTATTTACCGAATCCATCTGAAGGCGATATACCCCGCGATAGGGATGTGCCATCCACAGATTTTGGTGGGCATCGAGTGCCAGCAAACGGCTGCTTTCCGTGAATCCTTGGTAGTTGCCCCCGAATTGCCAGTTTTTGCCAGTATGATTAAAGTATGCGAGCCCATGGTAATGCCCGGCATAGGCAAGGCTGGGGCTTACTTGTACAAATCGCCATACGCCGGGTAAATTGTGGGTTAGCGCTTGGGCGGAGCGTCCTTTTATGGAAAATGCACCATCGTGATGCCCCATCAAGAGCTCATCGCCCATCAAATTCAAACTCCACACCTGTCCTTCCGAGTTTTTTACCCGCGTAAACTGTAGTTTTTCTTGAGGCGAATAATAGTTTTGCCAATTGGTGGCATACAATCCGGTATTGGTGCCAAAGTATATTTTATCTTGGTACACTTCGGCCGTATATCCGGTTCCCTGTAAATCGCCATCGGGGTAAAAAGTGGAAAATGCCGACTTTAACCTGACGAAATCAATGCCATTATCCAGTCCCATCCACAAACTGCTGTTGGGCAGGGCGCACAAACTGAGGATGGTATTGTTTTGCAAACCACTTTTTTTGTTGAGGTGTTGAATAATTCTACGCCTGGTATCGAGGGTAACGAGTCCGTTGAGGGAGGTGCCAAGTGCAAGCACCTGGTCTGGGAGCATGACAGCACAATATATGCGGTTTTCTTTCAAAAAAGCATCATGTTTGGTTACCCAAGGCCTAAAACGCCCGTCGCTAAAGTAAAAAATGCCATTTTTAATGGTGGTAATCAGCATGGTATCCTTTCCAAGTGGAAAAAGTCCGGATATGGTGCCGCCATCAAAACTTTCCGGATGGGCGAGCGGATGAAAAGCATCACCGGAAAAAATGAAAAAGCGGTGAGCATCGTTTTGCACCACCAATTGGTTGTGCCATATGCCCATAAAGGCCAGACTTTGGGTTCGGGGAAAGAAAATCTCCACTTTTTCATGGTGATACCTGAACACTTGCTGATCGGTACGATAAAAAACGCCCTCGGGTAATACCACCACGTCCCAAACATCACCAAATTGTCGATCGACCTCCGGCAATTGATCGCGCAGGGAATGATATTGCATGTTGCCATTCGCATCGGGCGAAAAAAAGCCAAAATCACCTTGTCCGCCCACATATACCACCCCGTTTTGTCCCAATTGCACTGCCCGGATGATGGTGCTGTTGCTCACTGCATAACATCGCCAATGCGCGCCGTCAAACTCCAGCAATCCTTCATTGTTGGCAAACCACATTCGGCCGTCAGGGCCTTGTGCGATATCCCATATCTGCGTGCCTGCCCGGTATACCTTGTGCGAAAAGTTGATTACAGGCGGAAATCCCAGATTCACGCTTTGTGCAGGATTTCGTAATGGTTGTAGTAGTGCTGCGATGGCAAGGAGTATGCCTGTTAATTGTCTTGATAGCTTCATTTGTATGCTGTTGCGCAAAATTACACAATTTTATATTGGAAATAAAGGGTGTTGTAAAATGCTGTAGTAGTTATGTCGTAGTGTTTTCAAGGATCTGACGTAGTTAAGCTGTACCTAAAAAAAGTGAATATGTACTGAAAGGGGTAACCTTTGCTTACCGACGATTCCTTTAAACCAATGAATACCATCAATCACAAAATGCTTTTTCAACCAATTAAAATTATGAAAAAACAAGTAACCCGTCAAGTGGGCATTGTGCTTACTGCCTTTTTACTCGTTGTGCATGCTTGTAAAAAAGAGGATGTGCTCGACATCATCTCGGGCTTTAGCTACAAAGTGGATGCCACCAACTTTTTAAAGGTAAGCTTTACCAATGCATCCCAAAATTATGCTTCGGTTAATTGGGACTTTGGCGACGGAACCTCTTCTACCGAGGTAAACCCCGTGCATACCTACAGCGCAGTGGGCAATTACACCGTTAAATTGACCGCCACCGCTTCTGATGGCCGTACCGATGTTTCCAGCCAAACTTTGGGTCTGACAGATCCAAATGGGGAATTGACCAAACTGGTAGGCGCTGCAACCAAAACCTGGAAACTGCTGCGTGTTACTGGCGGAAATCGCTGGCCGCTTGAAGTAGGTCCAATCACCAAAGATCAGGTTTGGTGGGCAATGGGGAAAGACAACGATGAAATTGCCTTGCGCCCTTGTATCATGAACGACGAATGGACTTTCGGCCGGGATGGTTCGATGAAATACAACTCCAACGGCGATTTCTGGGCCGAAGGCGGTGTGTTTGATGCTACAGTCGCCAACCTTTGCCAAACTACCAGCAGCGCCAATTTGATTGGAACCGGAGGAAAGGATCTCTCGGCTTTCGGCGACGGAAACCACACCTTTACCCTCAATAATGGCGCAAAACAAACCCTTACCGTTTCAGGCTTGGGCGCGTTTATCGGTTTGTGCAAAATTGGAACCGACGTTGAAGTAAGCGTTCCCCAGGCTTCTGTTACCTACGATGTATTGAAATTGTCAGATGGCGTGGTGGATACACTGGTGCTCGAATCAGACTGGAAATTCCAGAACAACACCAGTGGCCTGGATGATGCCTACTGGCGCATTGTACTGGTTCACTACGACAATCCGGCCGATGAACCTGCACAACCATCACCAAAACCAGTGGTTGGCTTCACTGCAACGGTTAATAATTTGTCAATTTCATTTACCAATACCACCAAATATGGCAATTCCTATGTGTGGGATTTTGGCGACGGCAACACTTCCAGTCAGGAATCTCCTGCACATACCTATGCCGCTCCCGGCGTTTACAAAGTTAAACTGACAGCCACCAACAACGCGGGATCTGCATCTGCCGAACAAGAGTTTACCCTCAGTGCGGCTCCTATGACCGAAGCCGATCTGATCGGTGCTGCCTGGAAGGTGCGCCCTACAGCCAATTCGATTTTTGTAGGCCCTGCTTTGGGTAATGGAACCTGGTGGAGTACGCCAGCCAATTTCCTCGATGGCTCTTCTACCGGCCAGGACGACTGGTCTTGCATGACCGATGACGAGTTTATTTTTAGTGCCGGCGGTCTGTATGAATACAAAACAAATGGCTCTGCCCGCAACGATGGATACATGGGAACCCCCAATGGTTGCTGGTCCGACGCTCAAATCGCTGCAAGCGGAAACGGCGCCGCATTCGGTTCCGGCAAACATACTTTCGTGTTTACCCCAGCCAATGGCGCCAACCGCCCGATTATAACACTTACCAACGGTTCTTCCGGCGCTGCATTTATTGGTTTCTACAAAGGATATTACGGCGGTGAAAATACCAATGGCTCCAATCCGCCCAATGGAGGCGCTACCACCAACCGTTATGAGGTAATGAGCTATGTAAAAGACG
>JAGWYI010000144.1 GCA_018969455.1 Bacteroidota bacterium
GCAATCCAAACTATACCTATAGCTGGTCCTTGGATTCCACCCTGACGGTGGGAAGCGATTTGCTTCATGCTGTTGCCAATCCGGCAAGCTCCACCACGTACTATTTGACGGTAAAAAATGATTCTTGCCAACGTGTGTTCCCGATACCCGTTGTACGGAATTTTTCACCCATTGGTCTACAATTAAGTACCAATCATCTGATAACATGCGATTCAATTGCTCAGGTAAAAGCAACTGTAAGTACTTCAGCGTCTGTTTCTTATGTTTGGACAGACAGTACGGGGACCCAAGTGGACTTTGATGCTATTTTAAATGTAGCGGCTCAGGGGATACACACCTACACCGTAGTGGTGACCAACAACAATGGATGCACTGCTTCTCAAAGTGTAACCATTGAGGGACAAGGGATTCAGGACATCGAGGTTCAAATCAATTATTTTGATCCAGATCCGTGTATCAAATTGCCGGTAAACATTGACGTTACAGGAAATCCAGATTACACGTATGTATGGACTCCTGATCCGACCCTGACCGCACCGGCAAATTCCATGAATGTTGTCGCAAATCCTTTAACCACCACCATTTACACTTTGACAGTTAAAAATGGCGCCTGTGAAAAGGTTTTCCCTGTAAAAGTATTGCGTTATGATTCCAATCTGGGACTAAGTGTCAACACCAACAGCATCGTTACTTGTGATGCCAATGCAACCGTTATTGCTTCTGTGCTTCCGGGCGTTCATGCAAGCTATCAGTGGTTCAACAGCAATGGGACGCTTGTAGATCAGGATTCCATCTTGAATGTAGCGGCCAATGGTCTGCACACCTATACCGTAGTGGCAACCAACGAATACAATTGCAAACAAAAAATTGATGTGACCATCAATGGACAAGGTGTAGACATTAAAATTGACACGAGCATGCCTTCCACTGCATGCGAAGGCGTTCAGGTATCCGCATGTGTTATCAATCTTGATCCCAATGATGTATTAAGTTATCATTGGACATCAACCGGAAATATGAGCATTGTGCCAGACAATATTGCTTGTCCGATGGTAAGTGGAGCAGCAGGTTCTTATACCCTTACGGTTGTGGCTACCAATCAGTTCAATTGTAAGGATACACTCAGCATGCCCATTTCATTTGAAAAAGCAGGAAAGTTGGATGGTTTGATTTCGCTCGACCTATGCAATCAGTTGAAGGTACGTTTTTTCAATAATTCAGGATTTAACGGCACCTGGCAATTTGGAGATGGCAGTAATTCTACGTCTAACAATCCAACGCACAATTATGCCTCATCTGGCACTTATCATGTGGTATTCAACCCTGCACAGGTAGGCAATTGCATCGAGCCTTGGGATACAACGATTCAGGTAAGCAACAATTTACTTGAGGCTGCATTTGACAATACAATCGGAAATTGTTTGAACAATGCAAGCGTTTCATTCTCTGATAAAAGTATATTTGGGAATGCTCAAATTGTAAATTGGAGCTGGACATTTGCCAATGGGCAGCCTACCAATTCGGATCAACAAAACCCAACGATTCAATACCTGCAAGGGGGCAATGCGCTGGCGACGCTGGTTGTTACCGATGCATTGGGTTGCAAGGATACTTTGAGTAAATTGGTGCAAGTTGATCTGATAAACCTGGACATTCAGGAAAAGCATGATATTTGTTTAGGCGACTCCGTTTACCTCAATCCGAATGCCAATTCGGCGTATACCTACAATTGGACCGCCGATCCGGCCGATCCAGGTTTGCTCCCTAATTCGTCAAATCCGCATGTAAGTCCTTCTGCTACAACAAACTATACCTTGGTTGTGAAGAATGGAGATTGTATAGAAACCTTTAAGGTGACGGTGACGCCTGTTCCAGGGGCCAGTGTCGCCATTGATGGTGCTTCGGATACTACCATATGCAATAATGGGCCTATTTCCCTGCATGCACAAAGCAATACCAACAATGTGGTATGGTCTGACAGTCCTACTTTTAATGCCATATTAGGCAGCGGAAATTCCATCAATGTTGTGCTCAGCGCACCTGTGCAGGTATTTTATGTGAAGGCAGGAAACAGCGATTGTGCCGCTTTTGATTCAATTATTGTCCGCAACCAGGCTGTTCAAATCGCACTTGGCGCCTATGAAAATGTTATTTGCAAAAACAGTTCAAGTACCTTGCAAGTTATCAATTTAGCGCCAGGCCAGAGCCTGGTATATCAGTGGTCGAACCAATTGCCAGGCATTAGCAATCCTACTGTATCGCCCCTGGGCAACATTGTTTACACTGTTACGGCTACCAATGCTGCGGGTTGCACGCAGAGTCTTGGTTTCCCGATCACGGTGCTTGATTTGAATTTGAGTGCATCGGTACTTGGTCCCGATACCATTGAGGTAGGAGGTACGGCCAATTTGTTGGCTGTTTCCCAAGCCCAAGGCGGCGTGGTAAGCTATCAATGGATTCCGACAGACGGCCTCGGGTCGCCACAATCGGCACAAACAACGGCACAACCCACGCAAGACAGTACCATTTATACGGTTATAGCACAGGTTGACGGTCGTTGCCCTGATACAGCCCAGGTAATAGTTTACCTGCGCAGCGATTTCTGTATGGAACCGTATATTTTTGTCCCCAACGCCTTTACACCCAATGGCGATAACAACAATGATTTGTTTATTGTACGCTTTTCCGATGCCACCGAACTGGAGTTTACCGTATGGAATCGTTGGGGCGAAATTGTGTACAAAACCACCGACATTGGCGCATTGGGTTGGGATGGAAGTTATAAAGGAAAGGATGCAACACCCGATTCTTATGCCTGGTATGTGCGCATTCGCTGCGGAAATGGTAAGGAATTCAAAAAACAGGGCAATGTGACCTTGTTAAAATAAATTTGGAGGGTGGATGTGTCAAAAAAGGCCATCGTGCTTGTGCATGATGGCCTTTTTAGTATTTTATTCCCATTTGTACCATGCAGGATGTCTTTAGATGTGGTCAACAGACAAACTATGGTCCTCTTGAAAACGCGACTGGCCATTCAAGTGGCGTTCATCAAGCACTTTAGGTACAAACAAAACACCATCGATTGAATATGGTAAGGCACAAAAAACGCTGGTAAAAGTGGATCAACAATTATTCAATCAGGCCGCGGCCTTCTTTTACAATCTTTTCTTCTTTCACCAGTTTTTTCATCAAACGATCCAGAATACCATTGATGAAATCTTTGCTTTTATCGGTGGAATACACTTTGGATACTTCCACAAATTCATTGAGCGTAACCTTGGTTGGTATAGTTGGGAAAAACAGCAACTCACACAATGCCATTTTAAGCATGATCATATCCAGGGTAGCTACGCGCTCGGCATCCCAGTTTTTGAGCGTTGGTTCTATGTGTTCGAGTAAGGTTTGGTCTTCCTGGCAAGTTTTGCGCAGCAATTGTTCTCCAAACTCCCGCACTGTTTCATCGGAGGGTTCAAACTCTTTGTAAAATTCGTTGGTAGTTGGCAATGCTTTGAGCGATTTTTTGATGGCGCCCACTACCAGCGATTCATCATCCTGCCAGTTGTTGAACCGGTCTTCCGTCATCTCAATAAAAACATCATGGTTAACCAGGAAACGGTACAACTCCAGCAAAATTTTATTGTGACTTTCAGGTGTATGCTCTGCAGCGGCCAGGTAGGCTTTGTATTCATTGGTGTCGCTGAAGGCCTGGTATAATGTGCGAATTAAATCTTCGTCAATACCTGCGTTAAAATGATATTTTTCAATCAACTGCAAAAATTGAACGTGATTGGCCAGAGATTGTGTGGCTGGATTGGTATACAAAAGCGGCTTAAACGCTTTGTCTTCCTCGGTAGGTAAATGCTTCGACGCCCGATTGGCTGCACTGGTTTCAGCATATTGCGCAACGCGCAAGAGGCCATACAGCTGAAAAATATACAATTCATACGCTTTCCAAATTCCATCATTGTATTGTTTCAATACATCCGGAAATGTCAGTTGTTCATCCCGATTGAGCATGTACAACAATTGCATTACTTTAATGCGTACGCTGCGACGACTAAGCATAATATTTCAAAGGACTTTTGTGCCAGAGGGCTGTTAAGGCTGCAAAGAAAAGGGTATTTTGTGAAAATAAAAAAACAAACTTGGTTTTTTGTGCTAATTTGCTGATATTCTTTGTTTTATATTTTTGAAAATCGTGTTTTTGAAATGCCGTTCGCATTTTTCAATACCACCACATAATGGCCGGGACGCGCATGCGTCATATCCAGTTCAAAATGCCTGGAATTACCTTGCTGTAAAGTGTAGGACTGATGAATTCGGCCCTCCAAATCAAAAATTTGGAGGGTTAAATTGTTTTCATCGTCCATACCCTCCCATTGTACCCGGGCCCGATCTTGAACCAGAGAAGGCCAAACAGTCAGCCCCCAATCGTTCCTTAAAACAGTTTGCAAAACACCTGATAGCTTCGCGCGGGCAATCAGAATGTCATCAATTTGAAGTAGAAAATCATCAAAAGAATCGTGAAGAAAAGTAACATACACCGTTTTTCCAGTATATGCTTTCAATGAAACTATATGCGGTTCCAATTTGCCCAGATAAAAACCATTGGGGAAATCGGTATCCACAAAGGAATAATATTGTGTATTGGTATAACCATTGGCATGTAAATACCCGGGTGAGTAATTGTATTTGGAAACATCTAGTGGAAACCCCATGCTGTTAGAAACGCTAAACGGCGTTGTGGTTTCAGAGGCGCTAAACAAGGTATCTGCGAAATCTTCCGGAAAATTGCCTTGGGCTGAAATTAATACGTGGTACCCATCTGTTAAAAAGGGACCCTGAAAAGCCGATGATTTCCACGATAATACATAACTACTGTCTTCTATATATACAGGAGGTGTAATGAGCCAGTTGCGCGAGCGAAAGGCCTTGGAGCTAAATGAACAACTGGTAAAAGCATTGTTGTTGCTGATGACATCGGCGCCCAAGTCATAGTCCCAGTACCAGGGACTCAAGCTATCTGCCGGACTGCTGCTGGTTCCGCAGTTGGTTTTTTTTCGGTCTTCATCCCAATTTACCCAAAAAATATCATCGCCATTCGGAAATTCGATCATTTCATGGGTTGGGTCGATCTCAAAATTTTGAGACAAAAGGGTGTCTGGCGAAAACAAACCCTGCCCGATGATGCCATTAAAAGGACTTAATAGAATCAGAATGTGTAAAATATGCTTCATGACAAATTAATTTTCTCGAGCCATTGGCCATATTCCGCCTCTAATAAAGCAGGGTTTACAGGCACTACCCCAGAAAACTCACATACTTGCCCGCCCGCAAGGTTTGATAAATAAGCCATGGTGGCCGCATCTAAACCAGCTCCTAAACCCAGTGCTGCAATGCTGATTACCGTGTCGCCAGCTCCACTTACGTCCGCTACATTGCGAGCATCCGTGGGATAGATGATACCCAAACCTTTTTCATCTTCCAAATATAGTCCTTTTTCGGATAAAGTAATCATGGTAATTCGATTTTCTAAATGTTCTTTTAAATACCGCGATGCTTTGTTCAGGTCTTCCAGTACTGCGCTTACCGCGAATGGCACACTGTCGCGCACCTCTTTCAAATTGGGTTTGAACAAATCTACACCTTTGTATGCATAAAAATTGGCTTTTTTGGGGTCTACCACGGTCGGAATGCCGCTGTTTTTAGCCCATTCTATCACTTTTTCTATAATGTGCGGCTGTAACACGCCTTTGTTGTAATCCTGAAAAACAATCACCCGTATTGCCCGAATATCCAGCAGATTCCTTACCCGTTCGAGCAAAGCGTCACTTTCCGCCTCCGACAAAGGGTGTGTGTCTTCCCGGTCTATGCGCAACATTTGCTGGTTGTTGCCTAAAATCCGGGTTTTTATCGTTGTGCAGCGGGTTTCTGATGCCACAATCCCAACCGATTCAATGCCATATTGGGGGAAAATGTGCCCAGTGAGCGCCTGCCCGTCGGCATCCGCGCCCGCTACGGTACACAACAGCGGTGTGGCGCCCAGGGCTTTCAAATTGAGGGCCACGTTGCCCGCGCCACCCAGTCGGTCTTCGCTTCCGGTATGCAACACCACCGGTACCGGCGCTTCCGGCGAAATCCGGCTCACGCTCCCGGTGAGATAGCGGTCGACCATCACGTCGCCGATGATCAATACTTCCTGATTTTGAAGTTGTTGCAGCACCCGTTGTGCCGTTTGATTTGCTGTATGCACCTTGTTTTGCTTAAAAAGGTTAATTGGGTCCTACGCCCTGCTTTTTCCAATATCGCATCAGGCCGGCAACCGACATAAAGGCCGGGTTTGCCGCCTCGTATTGCCGGATTCCGGCATCCTGCACGCCTTGTGCGCGCAAATTCGACGCTACATATTCAATAAACAACGGAACCACGTTTTCTGCCGCTGCGCCCGCCTCCACGTAGGGTTTCATCCAGTTTGCCCAGTCGAGCAGGACGGCTTGCAACGCATCCAGGTGGGCTTTTTTATCCTTAATTATGCCAAAATGGGTCAAATACAAAATCTCGACCGGCAGATCCCGCATCAGTTGGATGGAATTTAGCCAGTCTTCCACATGGATATCCGGGGGCGGACAGGGCGGTGCAACCGGCCCATTGTCGATCTTGACCCCGGCAACATCTCCGGTAAAAAGCACAGATTCTGCGCCATCGTCTACCTGCCAGGCGATGTGGTGCACGGCATGCCCGGGGGTGTACCAGGCCGTGCAACGCAAACCGGCCATTTCGAGCACCGCACCGTGGTCGGGTGCATGCAATTGTGCTTCCGGGATCGGATGCATGGCGCCCCAAAGCCGGTCCATCTGGTCGCCGTAAATCTGGCGGGCCGAATTGTACAACTTTTCCGGCGCTGCCAGGTGGGGCAGTCCTTTTGGGTGCACGTAAATTTGAGCGCCTTGCTCGGCCAGTGCCCAGGCTGCCCCGGCATGGTCGAAATGGATGTGGCTCAACAGCACGTGTTTAACATCGCTTAAAGCAACGCCGTGCGCCGCCAATTCCGACTGTAAGTGGGGGAAACCGGAATGCGGACCTGTTTCGACCAGCACATAGCCCTGGGGGCCTTCCACCAAAAACGCGGCAATGGCGTGCTCAAGGTCTAAAAACCGCAGATCAAGAACCTGAATTTGCATAAAAAAAGATTGAAAAGGCAAAAATAACAAAGGCCGCCCAAATCCGGACGGCCTTCCTTTTTCTTTTCACGACCCGGGCAACATGCCTCCAATCAGCCTTTCAGGGCCTCTCTGGAAATAACCAGTTTTTGTATTTCAGAAGTGCCTTCGCCGATGGTGCAGAGTTTGGAATCGCGGTAAAATTTTTCCACGGGAAAGTCTTTGGTGTAACCGTAACCGCCGAAAATCTGAACCGCATCGGTGCTTACCTGTACGGAAGTTTCGGAGGCATAATATTTTGCCATGGCAGATTCCATGGTGCATTTTTTCCCTTCGTCTTTCAATTCGCCTGCGTTACGGGTGAGCAGTTCGGAAGCCTCAATTTTGGTTGCCATATCGGCTAATTTGAAGCTGATGCCCTGGAAATTGGCAATGGGCTGGCCGAATTGCTGGCGTTCTTTGGCATATTGCACCGATGCTTCGTAAGCGCCTTTGGCAATCCCGAGCGACAAAGCAGCGATGGAAATGCGACCGCCATCCAGAATTTTCATAGACTGGATGAAACCTTCCCCTTCCACGCCCAGCATTTGGCTTTCGTGGATGCGGCAATTGTCGAAAATCATTTCGGCGGTTTCGCTCGCGCGCATGCCGAGTTTGTTTTCTTTTTTACCGGCATTGAAGCCCGGGATGCCGCGTTCCACCACAAAAGCGCTCATGCCCCGGCTGTCGAGCAGGGCGCCGGTGCGCACGATTACCACTGCCACATCGCCGCTTTTGCCGTGGGTGATCCAGGATTTTGTTCCGTTGATCACCCAATGGTCGCCGTCTTTATGCGCTACGCATTGCATGCGGCCTGCATCGGAACCCGTATTGGGCTCCGTGAGCCCCCAGGCGCCCAACCATTGGCCACTTGCGAGCAGGGGCAGGTATTTGCTTTTTTGTGCTTCGTTGCCGAAGGTCAGGATGTGGTTGGTGCACAGCGAGTTGTGTGCTGCGACCGACAATCCGATCGAGCCGCAAACCTTTGCAATTTCCTCAATGATGGTGATGTATTCCTGGTAGCCTAATCCAGCGCCGCCGTATGTTTCGGGCACCAGAACCCCCAGGAAGCCGAGTTCTCCCATTTTTTTAAACAAGTCAACAGGAAATATTTGCGCTTCGTCCCATTCCATGACGTGCGGACGAATGTGGGTTGCTGCAAAATCACGCGCACTGGCGCGGATCAGCTGCAGGTGGTTGCTGCGTTCTGCCGATAAGCCCATCTTTGTATTTTATTTAGGTTAGAACCGAAAGGTAAGGCAAAAGTTTAGAAGCAGGTAAAAATTCGGTTGGTTGCGGAATTTTGGCGACCAATTTTAGGGGTAGGGGTGGGGGGAATGGTTTTTATTCCATAACATGCGCATGGCTGCCCATACCCGTGTTTAGGAGGTATAAACAGCCATACAAAGTTGGGTGATTGTTATTACCATTGGTTATCAAGGATTTTCTCAATTTATTCCTCGCACTTTT
>JAGWYI010000145.1 GCA_018969455.1 Bacteroidota bacterium
GCCCTTCCGGTCGAAATTGTTTCATTACTTTTGACCTGGATGAATTACAAAAAAGATTTAACCCATAAAGAACGGCATGTCCTATTTTCAGTTTTATCAACCATTTACGGGCGTTGTGCGCCATCTGGTGATAATCAATGTGTTGATGTTTTTCGGTACCTACATTGTATTAGGGCCGGAACACTATAATGTGCTAACGGGCGAAAGTGACCACTTAGGCCGTATGTGGCTGGCTGCTTATTTTCCCGGGTCGGAACACTTCCAACCCTTTCAAGTGGTTACTTACATGTTTATGCATGCAGATATTATGCACATTGCATTCAATATGTTATCCTTATATATTTTTGGTTCCATGGTGGAGATGATATGGGGGCCAAAACGATTTTTGTTTTATTATTTGTTTTGTGGTTTGGGCGCATTGGCCCTACACTGGCTTGCCATTTATTGGGAATTGGAGCAACAGGGCATCGACCCACGTACCTTCAATGGGGCAACATTAGGCGCCTCCGGATCGGTTTTCGGGATTTATGCCGCATTTGCCTACTTATTTCCCAACCAAATCATTAGCCTTTTGTTCCCGCCTATTTCGTTAAAAGCCAAATATTTTGTGCTCATTATGGGTGCGCTGGAGCTGTTTTACGGCGTTCGCGGAATGAATACAGGCGTTGCCCACTTTGCCCATGTTGGCGGCGCACTTTTTGGCTTTATCCTCATTATGGTGTGGTACAAAGGGCGCCTGAGGAACCTGTACTAATTGCCCATTTCACACCGAAATAGAAGCCAAGGCGATATTTATACCAGGATTCGCCGGATTTGTGGATAAATCAGGATGGACTTCGCTGATTTATAATGATTTATAAAGATCGTTATGCACAAAATCTGGCGGCGTAAAGTATAAATCCCTATTTTCGCAAAATTAAATACAACTATGTCACTTTTCAGGTCAATTTGGGAAGATTTACGCTATAGCCTACGCGCAGGAAATATCGTAACGAAATTGGTGGTAATCAATTTCGCGGTATTTGTGGCGTTTAACCTTTTGTATGTTCTCTACAAGCTGCTACACCTTGAATTACTTACCCATACAGAATACTGGACCTGCGTATACTGGTTTAGCCTCTCCGCCGATTGGCGCCTTATATTATGGCGCCCATGGACGATACTGACTCATGCTTTTGTTCAGACCGATATTTGGCATCTTTTGAATAATTTGATGGGAATGTACCTGTTTGGTGTAATCGTTTCGGATCTTTTGGGCGCCAGAAGGGTTTTACCGCTTTATTTGTTGGGTGCCTTTGCAGGGGCTTTGGTCTTTTTTATCAGTTCCAATTTGACGCATTATGGCGATATTGCTTACGGGGCTTCGGCTGCTGTGATGGCCTTGGCTGGCGCATCCCTGATCATGGCGCCTGATTATCAGGTCGCCTTGTTTTTTTTAGGGGAAGTGAAAATTAAATACATCGTTTTGATTTTTGTTTTACTTGATATGGTGGGTGTAGCCAATGCAAACATGACATTAATGGGAAGTCCGGCAGGCCATATGGGAGGATTTGCATTTGGAATTTTGTATGTGTATCGCCTGCGCGATGGAAAGGATATGGCCGAACCCGTCAATCGATTCATTGAACGCTTGCTGGCTCTGCTAAATGGCGATTGGAACAGGCGCAAAAAAAACAAACAATTTAAACCCAAAACGGCCATCAAAGCAGCAATGCCGCGGCCAAAAGGAAATAATGCCTCGGATACAGAGGATGCTTCGTATCAGGAAAAACTGGATGCCATTCTTGAAAAAATCAAACAAACCGGATACGACAACCTGACTCAAACCGAAAAAGATTTTTTGTATGAGGCCAGTAAAAAATAGCCCTAATTCGCCTTTTTTAGTATCTGGATACCCCGTGTATGCGCCGACTGCTTAAGTACCTCGCTCGATTGGCCAGTGTAAGCGTAGTAATTTTTACCTTGCTTTCCTACCTGAGCCCGCTGGTGAATCCGGTATATTTTCCCTGGTTGGCTTTTTTCGGAACTGCATTTCCCTGGTTGTTGCTATTCAATATCCTGCTGCTGCTGTTGTGGATTTGGCGCATCAATCGCTTTGCATTGTATCACTTGGGCGTTTTGTTTTTCGGGTGGCATTTCATTACCAGTTTTATTGGTTTAAACTTGGGCACAAAACCAGGTTCTAGCAGTGTGTTTACCCTGGCAACCCACAATTTGGGTGGCTTGTATCGAAGCGCAAAATTCAGCGCTGCAACCAGAGTACAGGCTGCCGAAGCTTATGTGGCATTTTTAAAGACCCATGGCGTACCCGACATTTTGTGTACGCAGGAAACGAGCGGCAAGTTTTACCGGCTCATTGCCGACCGGCTCGGATATTCAAATACTTTTAACCTGAAAAAAGGAACGGTTATTTTAAGCAAATTTCCCATGGAAGCAGGAGGAGATATTCCTTTTGGAAATACCGCAAACTCATCCATATGGGTAGATATCAGGGTAAATAAGGAACTCGTCAGGGTTTATAACCTGCATTTGCAATCCAACCGGGTAACGCAAACTACGGAAAAAGTAATTGCCGAACATGAGCTGGATGAGGGGGAAACTTGGAATACCATCGGCAGCGTGTTGGGCAAGGTAGGCAATGCAACCAGCGTACGGGCCGAACAAGCCCTTACCTTGAAACAACACATGCGCAAATGCAATCACCCCATCTTGATTTGTGGCGATTTCAATGATACACCCAATTCTTTTGTGTATGCAACTTTGTCGGCCGGGTTTAAGGATAGTTTTAAAGAAAGCGGTTGGGGCCTGGGTACAACATTTGGAGGCGCATTACCCATGCTTCGAATAGATTACATTCTAGCAGATCCAACCATGCGCGTTTATACTTGCCAAACCATTCACGACGCCGAGTTTTCCGACCATTATCCTGTTTTCAGTACCATTGGATTTTAGAAACGGTTTTACAACAGTTTTTTAGTAAGCGCGCGCATCGTTGTTTTCGATGAAATTTATGTAGGCGCGATTGGCCACCCTGTTTCCGCCTGGAGTTGGGTATTTTCCTGAAAAATACCAATCCCCGGAAGTTAAAGCACAAGCTTTGTGCAACCCATCGAGGGTTTGAAAAATCAATTGAAGTTCGGGAATAATATCGGCAGGGCGAACAATTTCGGCAATTTTGTTGGAAATGGTCTCGTACTCAAATAATTTGTACAAATCCACCACTTCATTCCGGATCATTTCCACGGGCAGGTTTTCCGAATTTTTGCAGCGTTGGTAGGTTTCTTCCAGCAAGTGTTTCTGGCCGCTTTCCATAAGCAAAGCGACCAATGCCTGAAACGCCACAAAGTCTTTCATCTTACTCATATCGATCCCGTAACAGTCTGGAAAACGAATTTGAGGAGCGCTGGATAAAATAATGATTTTTTTAGGCTTTAAACGTGCCGTAATACTTACAATGCTATCGCGCAAGGTAGTTCCACGTACAATAGAATCATCCAGCAACACCAGGGTGTCCACTCCATCCTGTACCAGCCCGTATGTAACATCGTACACATAACTCACCATGCTGTTGCGCGATTTTGTATCGGCGATGAAAGTGCGTTGTTTTTCATCTTTGTGTACCAGTTTTTCGAACCTTGGGCGCACATTCATAATCTCCTGCATATTTTCAGGCGTAATTTGGTCACCAAGCGCCAGAATTTGTGCCAGTTTTTTCTTGTTCAAAGCGGCATCCACGCCTTCCATCAAGCCATAATAGGCTGCTTCGGCGGTATTGGGAATGTAGGAGAAAACAGTATGCTCCAAATCATGCCCAACGGCCTCCAAAACAGGTTCTGCCAATTGCGCGCCGAGGGCTTTGCGTTCCTGATATATTTCACGGTCATTCCCCCTGCTGAAATAAATGCGTTCGAATGAGCAGGCTGCTTTTTCACGCGGCTCGGCGTAAGGCAACTCGCTTACCTTGCCATTGTATTTGATAATAAGTGCATGCCCGGCCTGCAACTCGTGTACATTGGCATATCGTACATTAAATACCGATTGAATTGCAGGCCGTTCAGAAGCCCCAACTACAATTTCATCATCCTGATACCAATAAGCCGGACGAATGCCATTGGGATCGCGCATTAAAAAAGCATCGCCATGACCAATCATCCCACCCAGAACAAAACCGCCGTCAAATTTTTTACTCGATCTGCGCAGCAGGCGCTGAATGTCCAGATTTTCAAAAATCAGTTGATTGATGTCCTTGTTGTTGATGCCATCCGCTTTAAACCAGGTAAACAAACGTTGCACTTCATCATCCAAAAAGTGGCCCAGTTTTTCCAAGACGGTTACTGTGTCACTTTTATCTTTAGGATATTGACCCAAATCAACCAGTTCCTGAAACAGTTCATCGACATTGGTCATGTTAAAATTACCGGCCAAAAGCAGGTTTCTACTAACCCAGTTGTTTTGGCGGTGGAAAGGGTGTACCAATTCAATGCTGTTGTCGCCATGCGTTCCGTATCGCAAGTGGCCCATAAGCACCTCGCCCATGTAAGGCATGTTTTCCCGCAACCAGGCCGGATTCTGCCGTTGTTCATCGGTGGTGTTATTCAATCGGGCCCATACCATATCGAACAAATCGGTAAGATAATTGGGGGCATTGCTGCGTTTTCGGCTGATGTATCGCTTTCCAGGGGTAGGGTTGAGCTTGATGGTGGCAATCCCTGCGCCATCCTGACCTCGGTTCCGCATTTTTTGCATCAACAATTGCAGTTTTTGCACCCCATAAAATGCAGTTCCGTATTTTTCGTGGTAATACTCAAGCGGTTTCAGCAAACGCACAATCGCGATGCCGCACTCATGATGGATAGAATCACTCATTGTAAAATGGGTCAGGAAATGATGCCGAAATGAGCCGCAAAGGTACAAGTTTCTTCAATCAGCATCGCGCTTGTGTTAAGTTAATGTATCGTCAATGGCAAAAATAAGATCCCTTTCCTAACAGATTCCTGGCTACAAAGTTTTATTACCAAACTCCAACAATTACATTTGCCCAAAATACATATTCTTCCCAATGCATTTACGCCTTCTTTTTTTCAGTTGCTTTGTTACCGCATCCACACTCTTATCCGCTCAAGTAAGCTTTCCGCTTCCAGCGCCAAGCGACCAGCGCGATGGGTTATACGCATTTACCAATGCTACAATCTACATCGATTATAAAACCGTGGTTGAAAACGCAACGCTTCTCATTCAGAAGGGAATCATTGTGGCTTCTGGACGCGATGTGCGCATTCCCAAAGAAGCCGTGGTGATCAATTGTACCGGAAAAAGCATTTATCCCGCTTTTATTGAGGTGTATGGGGCCGGTTACGGCCTGCCAGTACAAGCGCCCGCTCCCCAAAATAACGGCGCCTCCAACACCAAAAGAGGCGCTTATGCCTGGAACGAAGCACTTCGGCCCGAGTATGCCGCTGTTCAAGAGTTTAGTACCGATTCAAAAAGTGCAGGCGACTGGCGCAGACTTGGCTTCGGGGCCATCCTGAGCTTTAAAGCAGATGGCATTGCACGCGGAACGGGCGTTCTGGTTTCTTTGAATGACTCCCGAGAACATGAAAACATCGTGACCGGTAAAGCGGCCAATTTCTTTTCTTTTCGCAAAGGCAGCAGCAACACCACTTATCCAACCGCACTGATGGGCTGCATCGCACTGCTTCGCCAAACCTACCTCGATGCTCAATGGTATAAGGATGGCGGGTATAAGGAAGAAAAAAACCTCGGACTGGAAGCCTGGAATGATAATAAATCTTTGCCCCAAATCTTTGAAGCAGATAATAAACAAGATGTGCTCCGAATCGCCCGGATTGGACAGGAATTCGGTGTAAAATACGCTGTAAAAACAGCAGGCGACGATTACCAACGCCTTGAGGAAATTAAACTAAGCGGACAAACCCTCATATTGCCCCTCAATTTTCCCGAAGCTTACGACGTAAAAGACCCTTTTGATGCAGATCAGGTTTCGTTGCGCGAACTCAAACATTGGGAAATGGCGCCCTCTAACCCAGCCCGTATAGAAGCTGCCGGTATACCATTTGTGCTTACTACGGCCGATTTGAAAGAAAAATCACGCTTTTGGGAACAATTGAGAAAGGCCATAGAGCACGGATTGAGCGAGCAGGCTGCACTTAAAGCACTTACCGCATCACCTGCTGAACTTTTGCGGGTTGCCGACAAAATGGGCACACTCCAAGCAGGAAAATTGGCCAATTTTCTGGTCACGAGTGGAAATATTTTCAAGTCGGAAACCAAAATTTTACAAAACTGGAATAAAGGCGCCGCGTTCTATTTCAAAGACCCGGCCGACCAAATGCCAGCTGCGCTGAACGGTACCTACCAACTCCAATGGGACGGTCGTGCCGCTTCCGTTATGCAAATCAAAGGAAACTCCGATGCACCAGAAGTATTCGTTCAGTTAAGCGCCGATACAACCAAAAAGACAAAAATCAATTTCAGCATTGAAAACGGCATCTACTTTTTGTCTTTTGCCGCCGATTCAAGTGAAAAAGCCCAAATCAGACTATCTGGAGTATTTGATGGCGCCCAATTTTCCGGACAAGGAAAAAATGCTGCAGGAAAGTGGATCACATGGTCTGCTGTGAAAACCAACACGCTCAACGATTTGGTAAAAGACAAATCAAATTCCGGCAACACACCCAATACAGGAGTTGTATGTTACCCGTTTGGCGCCTTTGGTTGGAGCCAAAAACCCAGTGCGCAAGATTTTGTAGTGCGCAACGCCACCGTTTGGACAAGCGAATCGAACCCGGTTTTGGAAAAAACCGATGTGTGGGTAAAAGAAGGAAAAATCAACAAAATCGGCTCTAAATTGAATGTGCCGGGAAATACCCTGGAGATAGATGGATCAGGAAAATTTTTGAGTGCCGGAATTATTGACGAACATTCCCACATCGCGGTTTCTCGGGGCGTGAATGAATTCGGACAAGAATCGAGTGCTGAAGTGCGCATTGGCGATGTACTGGATGCGGAAGACATCGACATCTATCGCCAACTGGCAGGAGGGGTTACCTCTAGCCATATTTTACATGGATCTGCCAACCCCATTGGCGGTCAAACCCAGTTGATTAAATTGCGATGGGGCTACGCACCCGAGGATCTGAAATTCCAAAATTGGCCGGGGTTCATCAAATTCGCGCTGGGCGAGAATGTAAAACAATCCAACAATGGCGGTGAGGTGAAACGCTACCCGCGCACACGTATGGGCGTGGAACAAACCTTTGTCGATTATTTCAACCGCGCCAAAACATACGGCCAAATAAAACGAAGCGGTGGCCTTTATCGGAAAGACCTGGAACTGGAGGCTCTGCTCGAAATTATTGAAAAACAACGATTTATTACTTGTCACTCCTATGTGCAATCTGAAATTACCATGATGATGCGGGTTGCAACGCAATTTGGGTTTAAAATAAACACATTTACGCACATTTTGGAAGGATACAAGGTTGCCGATAAAATGGCCAAACATGGCGTTGCAGGGAGTACCTTCAGCGACTGGTGGTCGTACAAATATGAAGTAGTAGATGCGATTCCACACAATGCTAAAATGATGCACGATGCGGGAGTTTTGGTTTGCATCAATTCGGATGATGCCGAAATGGCGCGTCGGCTCAATCAGGAAGCAGCAAAATCTGTTATGTATGGTGGCATGTCGGAGGCCGATGCCTGGAAAATGGTTACCCTGAATCCAGCCAAAGCCCTTCATGTGGATGAGCGGGTAGGGAGCATCAAAGAAGGTAAAGACGCCGACTTGGTGCTGTGGTCGGCTAATCCATTGTCGGTTTACGCGCATGCCGATAAAACATGGGTTGACGGCATTTTATTTTTTGACCTCGACAATGACCGCCTGTTGCGACAAGCCGTTCAAGACGAAAGAAACCGCTTGATTCAAAAAATGTTAAACAATAAAAAAGGCGGCGATAACACCGAAAAGCCAAGCCCGTCTAAAAAATACCATCACTGTGACAGCCAAGATGACGAAGGCTAAAAAAACTTGTTAAACATGAACGAAACGCCTGCCAAATTCAAAGCATCGCTTAGCTTGCTGGATGCGACCATGATTGTATCAGGATCCATGATCGGGTCGGGCATCTTCATTGTGAGCGCCGATATTGCCCGAAGTTTGGGATCATCCGGTTATCTGATGCTTACCTGGGTTTTGTCTGCCCTATTAACGACGCTGGCCGCATTGAGTTACGGCGAACTTGCAGGAATGATGCCCCGCGCAGGCGGACAATATGTATACCTGCGTGAAGCGTACAATCCTTTGGTGGGTTTTCTATTTGGTTGGACCCAATTTACGGTTATACAAACAGGCACAATAGCCGCTGTTGCTGTGGCTTTTGCCAAATTCACCGCGGTATTTTTCCCGTTTTTCGGAACGGATAATATTTTGCTTAGACTCGGATTTTTAAACATATCGGCCGCCCAATTGCTGGCCATTACCAGTGTGGTACTCCTTTCTTTGTGGCATACGCGTGGAATTCAGGGCGGAAAGTTGCTTCAAACCAGCTTTACGGCTGCCAAACTGGTCGCCTTATTTGGATTGATTGTGCTGGGTTTCTGGATCGG
>JAGWYI010000146.1 GCA_018969455.1 Bacteroidota bacterium
TGCAAATCGATTCCGTTAAAAGTCACATAATCCGACCCAATCAAGGCAATCATACCATCCATCGCAGCCGAGGTCGCCGTTGCAATACCTGTGTAAGAGGTTAGGACAGGATTGGCCCCTGCGCCGTTTTTTTGAAAAATGATCGGATTTGCTGCCGTCCCTGTTGCAGTGATATCCAGTCGACCACTAAGGGTTTCCGTATATCCGGCTGCAATGTTGAAGGTCACACCGCCTGCCCCGACACCCTGGGTGTTCAGGTCAGTTATCGCGGCTGTAAGCGTAGCATATGTGCCCGGAATGGTTTTCGTACCGGTTAATTGCGCCTGAACGCGGCTTAATCCTGCCGTTAAAAAGGCGAATACAACCATTAAAGCCAGAACTACCGGCTTTTGGAATGCATTCCATTTTTTATTCAAAATGGTTTGAAGGTCAAATTGGATCATTTTCATGATGTTAATGATTACGGGAATCAATTATTAATATGCGCTTAAATGCAAAATACCTGCACCGGAACCCGATGAGGTTGTTTTAAATTTCAAAATACAAATCCGTTTGCCTTAAAGGCAATGATTGTGTTGAATGCTCTAAATCTGTCTTGGGAAAATGACCTTTGCGAGAAATGTGTTCAGGTTTTTGTCTTAAAAAGGAAACACCAAACGGTTAAGTTCCAGAAGAGAAGAACACAAAAGTCAAAAAAGTCATGAGGATTATATTTGGGTATTCGGATTAAAATCATGTAAAGGTGGTGTTTATATTGGGAGAACAAAAGCTTAAGCTGAATTATTATACGAAAAAATCGACAAAAAAAACCTGTGTTTATACCCTGTTCTCGGTAAAAAATAAATACAATATTGAAAATCAAACAATTAGCCCTCAAAAATTTTTATTTTGAAATGGAGCAAAACTCAACCATTTTCTAGCAGGAATCTCCGTTTTTTAGAACAAAATGTGCATTCAAATGCAGACCTTTGATATATAAACCTGGCTATTTAAATTGGAACCCAACTCAATCAATCATCACAAGCGCGGTCCCCTCCTTCCCATGAACGAACTTTTGCAACAAATCAAAAACTGCACGGTATGCGCACAACAACTCAAAGACGGCGTCAATCCAATCCTTGCCGCAAGCCCTAACAGCAAACTGATCATTATCGGACAAGCACCGGGCCGCATGGTACACCAAACCGGCATTCCCTGGAATGATAAAAGCGGAGACAATCTGCGCAGCTGGTTGGGAATCGACAAAGCTACCTTTTACAATACCAAGTCGATTGCTTTAGTCCCCATGGGATTTTGCTATCCTGGCGCCGGAAAAACCGGAGACCTGCCGCCTCGACCTGAATGCGCACCCTTGTGGCATGAAAAATTATTGGCTTTTATGCCCAATGCGCAACTCGTTTTGCTTGTTGGGCAATATGCGCAAAACTATTATTTGGGAGAAACGGCCAAAAGCAGTCTCACCGAAACCGTTCAAAATTTCAAAAACTATCTGCCAAATTACTTTCCCCTCCCACATCCTTCGCCAAGAAACAACATCTGGATGGCAAAAAATGAATGGTTCGGACAAACCGTTTTAACCGAATTGAAAGATCGGGTTCAAAACCTGCTTGCATGACCGCTTACCTTAACTATACCAGGATTCGCCGGATTTTGTGGATAAATCAGGATGGATTACGATGATTTATAAAGATCGTTATGCACAAAATCTGGCGGCATAAAGTATACATTTTACAATTAGAAAGGCAAAATGCCCCTTTTTGACGTTCCGTTTTTCAGAAAAATTGCCAAAAATCGTTCCCGTCCGGTATTCAGGAAACCCTTACCTTCGTCGCCACATCCACTCAATCCGACTCTTATTTATGCGCAAAACCGCCGTTATCACGGGCGCGACCAAAGGCCTTGGTCGCGCCATCGCCGAAATTTTTGCCGAAAACGGCTTCGACCTTTGCGTGTGCGCGCGCACCGAGAGCGACCTCGAAGCCATGCAAGAATACTGGAAAACCCGCTATCCCAACCAAACATTGCACGTTTTTCCAGTTGACCTCAGCAAAAAATCGGAACTGCTCGATTTTGCTGCCTACACCAAAAAAGTGTTTCCAACCATGGATGTGCTCGTAAACAATGCCGGTGTATTTATTCCCGGTAGCATTGTCAATGAAGGCGAAGACACCCTCCAAACGCTGCTCGAAACCAACCTGTTCAGCGCCTACCACCTCACCCGGGCTATTTTGCCCATGATGCTCAAGCAACAAAGCGGCCATATTTTCAACATGTGCAGCGTGGCCAGCATCATGGCCTACCCCAATGGCGGCTCTTACAGCATTTCCAAATTTGCCCTGCTCGGCCTGTCCAAATGCCTGCGGGAAGAACTCAAAACCGAAGGCATCCGGGTTACAGCCATTCTCCCCGGCGCCGCCTGGTCGGATTCCTGGCGCGGCGTGAATTTTCCCGAAAACCGGCTCATGAAAGCATCCGATGTGGCCAAAGCCGTTTGGGGCGCCTATACCCTCTCCGATGCCGCTGTGGTGGAAGAACTCATCCTCCGGCCCCAATTGGGCGACCTCTGATGCCGCCCGACATGATCGCACAACGCCTGAAACAATCGTTCGACCCCTACTTCGATGCACCCGTCGAAGCCTGGAAAATCTTTGCCAGCTTGTGCGAACCCGTGTTTTTTAAAAAAAATGAAATCATCAAACCCGCTGGTGCGTACGAACGGTTCGGTTATTTCATTTTGGAAGGAAGTGGCGGCGTA
Organism: Bacteroidota bacterium; assembly: GCA_018969455.1. Lineage (GTDB taxonomy): Bacteria > Bacteroidota > Bacteroidia > Chitinophagales > Saprospiraceae > M3007. Next base: position 2,756 of record JAGWYI010000146.1, read on the forward strand.
TTTCTGTGGAAAGAAAACAATTACGTATGCCTCGATTTGATGTATGAAAACACCTTCTTTGCCGATTACATGGCCCTCATCACCCGACAACCAAGCCCCCTCGAAACCATGGCCCTCGAAAACTCGGAAATGCTCCGCATCTCGCGCAGCAACATCGACCAACTCAAAGAGTCGCCCATGGGGAAAATCATTTTCCTGGTTTCGGCTGAAATGTCATACGTGGAAAAACAACAACAGCAAATTGACCTTTTACTTAAAACGGCCGAACAACGCTACATACAACTGCTTGAAAATCAGCCTCATTTGATTCAACGCACCCCGCAGAAACACCTTGCATCCTACCTCGGCATCACCAGCCAAAGCCTCAGCCGTATCCGGAAAAAAATCGGCCACCCCTGATTTTATTATCTTAGGGTAACTTTAAACCAGTCCCCGCCGCGCAATTTTGCATCCGATTTTTATTAAAAGCTATGCAAAATGAAACAAATCACACTCCTCGCCCTCCTTTTGTGGGGCCACATTGCATTTTCCCAAAATCCTGTTGAACGCGAAGGCTTCCTTTTCGGAGCCGCTGCCGGTATCTCCGCCTTCCAACTCAATACGCCTTACCACGCCCGGCCCGACGCCGGAGCATTGTCATTCCCCAATTTTAAAATCGGCTACATGCTGCACCCCAACACTGCGCTGGTTCTTTGCCTACCAGGCTCGGTATACACCTACAAAGGCCCCAACCGGCAACGCGACCGCGGTTTCGAAGGCATTGTTCCCGGCGTCCAGTTTTGGCCCACCCAACGCTGGTGGCTGCTGGGCGGCGCAGGCCTGTCTATGGATGCCCCCGCTTTTTACGACATCAAAAACGAATCCGAGCGAAAATTCTACTTTGGCCCCGGCGCGCTGCTCGGTACCGCTTACGAATTGTGGCGCAAAGGAAACAAATCGCTCGACTTGCAGGCGCGCTTGCACTATGGCCGCCAAAAACTGCCCGAGGGAATCCAGGAAGGTGTTGCCATCAGCCTGTTGCTGGGTTTTAACTGGTACTAAAAACAGGATTTTTCGAGGCGTCTGCGCAACGCCTCGAAATTCTCCTTAAATTTGCACCGCCATCCGCATTGCAAACGGACACCGGGCAAAAATACCATGGGAAAATTACTACACAACCGCGTCAACCGACGCGAACTGAAGCAACGCATTCAGGAAAGCGCAGAAGCGCGCACCACCATCTCCTTCTACAAGTATTTCAACATTTCCTCCCCCCAACTGTTTCGCGACAAACTGTTTGTCGATTTCTCCAATTTGGGGGTAATGGGCCGTATTTACGTGGCTGAAGAGGGCATAAATGCCCAGATTTCGGTCCCTACCGCCCAACTGGAGGCGTTTAAGGAGTATATGAACACTTATGAGGCCTTTCACCAATTGCGCCTCAACATTGCCATCGAAGACGATGGAAAATCCTTTTTTGCCCTCATCATTAAAGTGCGGGATAAAATCGTCGCCGACGGCATCACCGATCCCAATTTTGACCCCGCCAAAACCGGAACCCACCTCAAAGCCGACGAATGGAACCAACTCATGGACGACCCCGATGCCATTGTGGTCGACATGCGCAACCATTATGAAAGCGAAATTGGCCACTTTCAGCAGGCCATCGTGCCCGATGTCGCGACTTTCCGCGAAGAACTGCCCTATGTCGCCGATTTGTTGGCAGAACAAAAAGATAAAAAAATTCTGATGTACTGCACAGGCGGCATCCGCTGCGAAAAAGCCAGCGCTTACATGAAATACAGGGGCTTCGAAAATGTATTTCAATTGGAAGGCGGCATCATCGAGTACGCCCGCGTTGTAAAGCAAAACGGACTCGAAAACAAGTTTTTGGGCAAAAATTTCGTGTTTGACGAACGTTTAGGCGAACGCATCGGAAACGACATCATTGCGCAATGTCACCAATGCGGGGCGCCTTGCGACAACCACACCAATTGCGTCAACCCGTATTGCCACATCCTGTTTATTCAATGCGACGCCTGCAAAGCCCAATTTCAGGGATCTTGTTCTGTCGCTTGTGCCGATTTTATGCAAATTCCGGAAACAGAACGGAAATTGCTGGCGCCTAAAATGGTGTTCAATGGCAGCAAATTCGGGAAAGGCGTGTACAAAGCTTTTCGGAAATCTGCCTATTCCTTGCGCAGTGTGCCCATGGAATAGAAAAAAATTCGTTTTTTCGCCCTCGTAAAACGATTTAAAAGTCATGGCCAAACCATCGCGAAAAACACCGGCGCCCGCCACAAAATCAAAAACCCTTGCTGCCCCTGCAGCACAGCCATTTGTCGCACCCGCTTACCTGACCAACACAAAGGTTATGGGATGGCTGCTGTTCGGTTTTGCCTTTTTGTTGTACGCCAATACCCTCACCCATGGCTTTGTGCTGGATGACGACATTGTGATTCGGGACAATATGTTTACCCAAAAGGGAATCGAGGGCATTCCGGGCATCCTCAGCAAAGACACCTTTTTTGGTTATTTTAAGGTAGAGGGCAAAGATGCCTTGGTTTCCGGCGGGCGATATCGCCCTTTAACGCTGGTGTTTTTTGCCCTTATTTTTCAATTTTTTGGGGCCAATACCTTTGTTTACCACCTTTTCACGGTGTTGCTGTTTGCTGTTACTACCCTGCTGCTTTACCGGGTTTTGTTGCTTTTGCTGCAATCGAAGGGGAAAGACTGGGCGGCGCTTACCGCCTTTTTCGCCACTGCCCTGTTTGCAGCGCATCCCATTCATACAGAAGTTGTTGCCAACATCAAGGGCTGCGACGAAATTGTCACCTTGCTTGGCAGCCTGGGCGCTTTGTGGCTTGTTGTGAAAAGTGTAGATCAAGGAAAACGTGCCTGGGCCGGGCTTGCCGGGCTGGTTTTTTTCCTTGCCTGCCTTGCCAAGGAAAATGCGGCAACCTTTGTAGTAATCATTCCATTGGCGCTGTGGTTTTTCCGAAATGCCCAAACCGCCTCCATTGTGAAGGCCTGCACACCTGTTTGGATCGGTTTTGGCGTTTTTTTTGCCATACGAAGCAGTGTATTGGGCTGGAGTTTTGGTGGTGCACCCATGGAATTGATGAACAACCCCTACCTGAAAATTGTGGGCAACAATTGGGTTCCCTTCGATTTTTCTGAAAAACTGGCCACCATCCTGTATACCCTCGGCAAATACATTGTGTTGCTGTTTGTGCCCCACCCGCTCACACACGACTACTATCCACGGCAAATTGCCATTATGCAAATGAGTAACCCTCTGGTACTCTTGAGTTTGGCTATATATATTGGCCTTATTTGGTACGCATTGAAGGGATTGGGTAAAAAAGACGCCATTCGCTTCGGAATTTTGTTCTATATACTCACCCTGAGCATTGTTTCCAACCTGGTATTTCCGGTAGGTACCAACATGGGTGAGCGTTTTGCGTTTATGCCCTCGGTGGGATTTTGCCTGATATTGGCCGCCTTACTGTCTCTGTGGTTTAAAAACGGGCAAAAAACCCTTACTTACGGCGTTTTAGGCCTGTTTTTAGTCCTTTTTTCTTTAAAAACACTCACCCGTAACCCAGTTTGGGCCAGCAACGAGCGCATTTTCCTGAGCGATGCAAAAATCTCTTCCAACAGCGCCAAGGTTCAGAATGCTTGCGGCGGCGTGTTGCTCGACAAGGCCGCCAAAGAAAAAGACCCGGCGCTCGTTCAAACCCTGTGCGAACAATCGGTAGCACACCTCACCAAAGCCATTGAAATTTATCCGAACTATAAAGACGCCTACATCAGCCGTGGGGGCAGCAATTTCCTGTTAAAAAAATACGCCAATGCCATCAGCGATTATCGGATGGCCGTAAAACTGGCGGGTGACGATCCCAAACCCAAAAGTTTACTGGCCCTCGCCCTGCGTGAAGGCGGAAAAGAAGCAGGCGAGCGCAACAACGACGCCGCAACTGCCATTCGGCTGCTCAACGAATCCTGGAGCAACAATCCCAAAGATCCGGAAACAGCACGTTTGCTGGGGGTTGCCAATGGCATCACCCGCCATACCAGCGAAGCACTCGAATTCTTTAAAAAAGCGGTAGAACTGGATCCGAAAAACCCCAGTTACTTGTTCGATCTCGGAACGGCTTATTTCTTTGTAGGCGATAACGCCAAAGCGGCAGAATACCACAATCTCGCCATTCAACTGGATCCGAAGATGGCCGAAAAACTAAACCCCGAGCAAGCGAAACCCGCAAAATAAACTGCTATAAATTCCGCTTTTTATCGGCAATCAGGTTGTTCATTTCGTGTATACAGGCATCCAGTTCCAGGTTTGAACTGTTCAGATAGCCCAAACATTGCTTCAATTCGAGCTCCGATATGTTGGTATCGGTATTTAAAATATGAACAATAGCCTGAATGTTGGCTACAGGCTTGCGTATTTTGTGCGAAAGGGAGAACAACAATTCCTCCAGCATTTCCAGGTATTCCTGGCGGTCCATCTCTGCCTTTTTCCGACTGCTGATGTCTTGCGCCGTGCCTTGCATCCATTTTAAAGCCCGATTTTCATCGTATACAAAATTGCCGGTGCTGAGGATGTGTTTAATGCGACCACCAGGGCAAATGATTCGGTGCTCAAAAAGGTAAGACATGCCTTTTTCAATGGAATCATCCAGCAAAAAAAGATCATCGGGGTGAAAAGAGGCTCGATAGGTGGCGTATAACTGATCTGCCGGCGTTTCGGGACTGATTTCAAATATGCGAAATAATTCGTCTGACCAATGCAAATGCTGCGTGGATGGTGTGAACAGCCAACTTCCGATGTGGGCCAACTCCTGCGCTTTTCGCAAATTTTGTTCGCTCAGGCGAAGGTCATCCTCCATTTTCTTGCGTTTGGTAATGTCGGCCAGCAACCCGGCCATGCGCAAGGGCGCGCCAGCTTGATCCCATTCGGCCTGTCCCATCAATAAAAACCAGCGGTATTCTTTTTGAGGGGTACGCAAGCGACATTCATGGTTGAGTTCTCCCTGCCCTGCCAAATGCCGTTGAACGACTTGCAGGGTAGCCTGAAGGTCGTCAATATGGGTTATGCCGATAAGAGCATCCAGAAATGGGACATCCAAATCAAAGGGGAAATCTACCAACGCCTTAAATCGATCGGATAGATAAAGACTACGATGTTCAATACTCCATGCCCACACCCCATCACCAGAGCCCCGAATAGCCAAAAGCAGGCGTTCAGAAATGATTTTATAGTCGGGGGAATTTGGTTTTTCGATTCTTGCGGACTCCTCAAAACCAGCAAATTCAGGGTTCGAGGCGCCCATCCTGTTGGCATTCGGCATGGGTATAATTGGAGTAATAATACAGAAGAACTTTTTTTACATTCAAAGGTCTGTATTAACCCTGAATATAGCAACCTTCTTATCGTTTTATTTCGGAAAGTTCGGTTCTTCCGTTGAATTTACCATTTTCCCGGTAACTTTCGGTTTTCACCGTGCCCACTTCCGGATTAAACCAGGATTTTGAGTTGATACTCACGGAGAAAATCGACTTCATGTTGATGGTTTCGCTGATTCGATAACAATCAAAAGATCCGGCAGCGCTTTCTACTTTTTCTTTGGCTTCCACCTTGCGGTTGGTTATTTTCATTTCCATGTCCATCATAGGAATCGGGTTTCCATTTTTGGTTTGAAATGAAAAGCGCATTTCGGCGTCGGGCAAGGATTGGCCTACCGTCAATTCAGAAGGAATCTGTAACTCGGCGCCTTCTACCTTCATTTGCATGTCTTTCAAGGCTTCCGATTGCTGCTGTGGCAGCATCATTTTTAAATCAAAATACAA
>JAGWYI010000147.1 GCA_018969455.1 Bacteroidota bacterium
AATAGCGCTGATCGATACAGGCCTGTACCGTATCCACAAAAAATGAATGGGTGGCAATCCCCAATGCCCAACACTCCTGATTTTCAATGTGTTCCATGGGCGCTTTGGTGATAAAAAGCAGGTCGTACAAATCCGGATGTTTAAAGCCAAAATCAATATACCGTCTGCCAAATTCAACCAGGCGTTGCATGGGGTCTTCCATGATCATGGCAGGCAATAAATGGTCGCGTTTTACTTTTGCGGCCTCAAATTGCAGGGCAAAATACAGTTCGTTCTTGTCTTTGAAGTACAAATACAAGGTTGCCGGACTGTATTCAATGGCTTCGGCGATGTTGCGCATGTTGACACCTTCATAACCTTGCTGGCGAAAAAGGTGCAAGGCAGCATCCAAAATGCGTTGCCGCATTTCCATTTTTTCTCGTTCTTTTCTTTCTGAAATTCCCATATGCTTATAAACAACGCAAAGTTACTGAACGTTGTTTATGAAATGGATGATTTTGTGTAATATTTATAAGTTATACCAGGATTCGCCGGATTTTGTGGATAAATCGGGATGGGTTTCGCTGATTTTTAAAGATCGTGAAGCACAAAATCTGGCGGTGTAAAGTATACCTACCTATTTGACGCATCATTTGCAGCATACACGACATTTAACGATAATAGCATTGCAATCTTTTAAGCAATTAAAGGAGTTGGCCCGCTTTTTGGTTCTCTTCATCTAGTACATTTATACCATTGACAGTTGAAGGGAGGCTGGTGGTTGAAAAGAATGTAAGACCAAAGTTATTTTTTTAATCCAAAATTAATTATTTTGCTTGCACAAATGGAAAACCCTTAATACATTTGTGTGTAGTTTTAATACCGCAGGTTTTTCCTGCATACCTGAATGTTCTAATTTCCATCCAAACACTAAGGAAGGCGAGCCAGCTTCCCCCCTCTAATGGCTTGCATATACCATTCACGCATGTTGCATTTTTCTCATCACTCAAGTTGCTTGGGTGTGTTTTAATATCGTGGTAACCAAACTCCGAAAAATTAAATCGCTGTTGGGCAAATTTTTTTAATCAATGCACGCTGAATTTCGTATCGCTGAAACTTTTAATCACAGTGAAACATTTGCCTAATTCTTCCTACATCAAGGGCCGCAGTAATTGCGGCCCTTGGTATTTGTATCTGGTTGGTAATTTTTCAGGTTCTTTATTTAATGCGTTTTTTATTTATAAAGTCCTGAAAATCAATTAAACTTAAATGATTAACGCATTGTTCTGCTTGAAGGCCTCCCTTGCGTGCGCACATCACACCGTATCGTATATCATCGTACCCGTTTTTGCTGTGGGCATCGGGGTTGATGGCAATGGGGATGCCTCGCCGGGTTGCCTCCGGAATCAGCGTCCAATCAAGATCGAGGCGATGGGGATTGGCATTGAGTTCCAATGCCACCTGATGTTCCTGGCAGGCGTCCAGAATAACATTCCAATCGAGCGGATATCCTTCCCGGCTCAACAACAAGCGGCCGGTTGGGTGGCCCAGAATAGTGGTAAATGGATTTTGGATGGCCTTTAATAGCCGTGCCGTCGCTTTTTCGGCACTCATTTTCAGGTTGGAATGGACCGATGCGATGATAAAATCAAATTTTTCCAGCAACTCATCCGGGTAATCCAGGGAGCCATCGTTCAGAATATCGCTTTCTATACCTTTCCATATTTTAAATGGCGCCAGTTTCTCATTCAAGGCTTCTATCGCTTCCATTTGGGCTAAAATCCGGTCGGCCTGGAGTCCGTTGGCGTAAAATGCGCTCTTGCTGTGATCTGTGATACCAATGTATTCATAACCCATTTGTTTGGCATATGTACACATGGTTTCCAAATCATGCAAGCCATCACTCCAGGTGGTATGTACGTGTAAAATGCCTTTAATATCTTGATCTTCAATGAGTTTTGGAAGTTTTCCCGCGCGTGCGTGCGCCACTGTATCCGGTCGTTCGCGCAACTCGGGCGCGATGAAGGGCAATTGAAAATGTGCAAATACCTCGTTCTCATCGTTGAAATGGAATGGAATTTCAGTGTTGCCCTCATTCAGCGCATTCAGAAACTCGGGGCTGCCGCTCAGCAGAAACAATTGATTGTAGTACCGTTCGGGGCTACACTGAATCAAATATATCGGGGTTTCGTTTTCAATTTTTGTTACAAAAAGCGCATCGGCTTTTTTTTCAACATGGAACCCGGCTTTTTCCAGTTCCAAGCTCAAATCGCCTTCCCAAGCGATCAGAATTTCAATTTTTTCCACCACCGAACAACGGCGGCGCAATTGTCCTACAGGCTCCATTTTTGCCTCTGGCAGGGCGTTTTGCAGCCGGCTTAAGGCGAAATCGGCCGCTTCTTCGGCAGTATCGTAGTGAAACTGGTCGCGCGAACGCAAAAAGTAATTCAATTTGGATTTTAAATCTTCCTGGGTTTTTAACCCGAATCCTTTAAACTCGATGAGTCGGTTCTCGTTGCAGGCATACCACAGTTCGCCCACCGTTTCAATGCCCATGTCTTGCCATACGCTGCGCACTTTTTTAGGCCCAAATCCGTTCACTTCCAACATTTCGACTACGCCCGGAGGGGTCATTTCCCGGTATTTTTCGAGCGCGGGCATTTTACCGGTCCGAAGCAGGCTCTGGATCTTCTCGGCAATTGCTTTGCCCACCCCTTTTATACCCAGCATTTCAGCATCCGACATGGCTTGAAGGGGTTGGTCAACTTTCCGAAGCGCCAGATAGGCATTGCGGTAGGATTTGATGCGAAAGCCATCCTCTTCGTGCAATTCCATAAGGTTGGCAAGTTCGTCGAAGGCGTAGGCGATTTCTTTGTTGGTCATAGCAAGTCGAAAGGTAGATGAAAAGCAAAGGTAGGGGCAGAATTTTAAATATGCGGGAACCTTATTTCTGGATTGTCTCGTTTTTAGAATGTGCCGGTGTATTTTTGCCGCTGAATCAAGGGCTCATAAAAACCCAAATTTCGACGCCTTCGGGCAAACGCTGCAAGTATGATGCAACTTATACCAAACTTACAAAAGGCGGTTGCCACTGCCGTTCAACAATTATTCGGGGTAGAAACCGAATGGCAAAAGGTTCAAATTAACCAAACTCCTGCGGAATTTACAGGTGATTACTCGGTTGTTGTTTTCCCGTTTGTCAAACTGGCCAAAAAAGCGCCCGATCAGGTGGCCCAGGAGATTGGCGCCTATTTGCAGGAACAGGTGCCCGAAGTGATGGCGTTTAACGTCATCAAAGGTTTTTTGAACCTGGAAATTTCCGAACAATACTGGTTGCAATTTTTACAGGCGGTTTTGAATGATCCGCAATATGGCCGTCAAACGCCCAATGGTCGAAAGGTGATGGTGGAATTTTCCTCACCCAATACCAATAAACCGTTGCATTTGGGACATATCCGGAATATTTTATTGGGTTGGTCGTGCAGTCAATTGCTTGAAGCAGTGGGTTATGATGTGGTAAAAGTACAAATTATCAACGACCGCGGGGTGGCCATTTGCAAAAGTATGGTTTCCTGGCTGAAATGGGGGGCTGGCAAAACGCCGGAATCAGAACAGATCAAATCCGACCACTTTGTGGGCGATTATTATGTTTTGTTTGAAAGAAATTCAAAAGCCGAATACGAAACCTGGCAAAGCACCGCAGAAGCCCAGGAATTTTTGGCCTCCAAACGCAAGCCCAGTCAAAACGAAAAGGATTTTTTTAAAGACTATAAAAACGCCTGGTTCAATACCCATTCCCAACTCGGAGCCGAAGTACGCGAGATGTTGCTGAAATGGGAAGCCCACGACCCCGACACCATTGCCTTGTGGAAACAAATGAATGGCTATGTGTATGCCGGTTTTGATCAAACTTATGCCGATTTGGGCGTTCATTTTGATAAACTTTACTACGAAAGCGATACTTATCTGCTCGGAAAAGACATTGTGGAAGACGGACTGAAGCAAAACGTATTTTTTCGGAAGGAAGACGGGTCGGTATGGGTTGATTTGACCGATGCGGGTTTTGATCAAAAAGTGGTTCTCCGGGCCGATGGAACTTCGGTGTATATTACCCAGGATTTGGGAACGGCCCGCATGCGTTTCCACGATTTTGGCTGTGAAAAAATGGTATATGTGGTTGCTGATGAACAAAATTACCATTTTTCGGTGCTGTTTGAAATTTTGAAACGCCTCCAGGAACCTTATGCTGCCGGTTTGTATCACTTGTCTTACGGCCTGGTGGAACTTCCAACCGGGCGTATGAAAACCCGTGAAGGCACGGTGGTTGATGCCGATGACCTGATTTCAGAGGTCCGCCGCCTCGCTCTGGAGGGTTTGAGCGAACGGGGAGACACCACAGAAGCGGCTCAACTGGAAACGGCACACAAAGTGGGTATGGCAGCCTTGAAGTACTTTATTATAAAGGTACACCCTCACAAAAAAATGATCTTCAATCCGGAAGAATCGGTTGATTTGCAAGGCCAAACAGGCCCATATATCCAATACAGCTATGTTCGGATCAACAGTTTGATGCAACGGGTGCAAAGGGAACAAATTGACACCGCGTGTGCAACGGATTATACAGGCCTGAATGCGGCAGAAAAAGAACTGCTGGTGGCGGTGCAGGATTATCCAGATGTCATCCGGCAAGCGGCCGACAATTATGATCCCTCTTTGGTGGCCAATTATTGCTACAACCTGGCCAAAAATTTCCATCGATTTTGGCATGATGTCAGCATTTTTAATGCCGAAACCCCCGAAGCACGCGCCTTCCGACTTGAACTTAGCCGGGCAATTGGCCTGGTGTTAAAATCAGGTATGCGTTTGCTCGGAATTGAAATGCCCGAGCGGATGTAGTCCGAAATCCGTGTTTTATCTTCAATTTGGCGTCAAGTTCATAAAATATTTAGCAGCATGAAAGAAAATTCCATCCCCGAACCCAACCATTTTTTGGAAGAAATTGTGGCGGCCGACCTGGCTGCCGGCAAATATGAAAGCATATTGACGCGTTTCCCGCCCGAACCCAATGGCTATTTGCACATCGGGCACTCCAAGAGTATTTGCCTCAATTTCGATCTGGCAGCCAAATATGGCGGCAAAACCAATTTGCGCTTCGACGATACCAATCCGAGTACCGAAGAAACCGAATACGTGGAAAGCATTCTGGCCGATGTACGCTGGCTGGGGTTTGAACCTGCCAACATCTATTATGCCTCCAATTACTTTGATCAGCTGTATGAATGGGCGCTGCAACTCATCCGGATGGGCAAGGCTTATGTGGATTTTTCTACCCCCGAGGAGGTAGCAGCCATGAAAGGTACCCCTACCGAGCCAGGAACGCCCAGCAAGTACCGCAATGCCTCGGTTGAAGAAAATCTGGAGCAGTTTGAACGCATGCGCAAGGGGGATTATCCCGATGGACATTGCACTTTGCGGGCTAAAATTGACCTCGCAGCCCCCAATATGCATCTGCGTGACCCTTATCTGTACCGCATCAAGCATGCCCACCACCACCGCACCGGCGATAAATGGTGTATTTATCCTATGTACGACTGGGCCCATGGCCAAAGCGACAGCATCGAAAACATTACACACTCCATTTGTACCCTCGAATTCATCCCGCACCGGGATTTGTACAATTGGTTTATCGAACAATTGGGTATTTTCCCTTCGAAACAATACGAATTTGCGCGCCTCAACCTCAATTACACCATCATGAGCAAACGCAAATTGCTTCAGTTGGTGAAAGAGCATCATGTATCCGGTTGGGACGACCCCCGCATGCCGACCATTTCCGGTCTGCGTAGGCGCGGCTTTACCCCGGAAAGCATCCGCGAATTTGCGCGCAGGGTAGGGGTGGCCAAGCGCGAAAACCTGATTGAGTTTTCGCTGCTCGAGTTTTGTGTGCGGGAAGACCTGAATAAACGTGCCCTGCGCCGTTTTGCAGTACTTCGGCCGCTTAAAGTCGTTGTTACCAATTTCCCGGAAGATCAGGTAGAATGGCTCGAAACCGAAAATAATCCCGAGGATCCGGAAGGCGGTAAACGCCCCATCGCATTTGCCCGGCATTTGTGGATCGAACAGGATGATTTTATGGAAAACCCGCCGCCCAAGTACTTTCGGCTGTCTCCCGGCAACATGGTGCGTTTAAAATCGGCATACATTATTCAATGTGAAGCTGTAGTAAAAGATGATGCCGGCAATTTAACGGAAGTACACTGCCGATACATCCCCGAAAGCCGCTCTGGCGCCGATACCAGCGGCTTGAAAGTACAAGGTGTTATTCACTGGTTGGCCGAGGGACATACTCAAACGGCTGAAGTGCGCTTGTACGATCGCCTGTTTCAAGTAGAAGATCCGGCCGCCGAAGCAGATTTTAAACAGGCGCTTAATCCCAATTCGCTGGAATACATACCCAATGCACTGGTTGAGCCAGCATTGCATGTTGCGAACGCTCAAGACTATTTCCAGTTTACCCGGCTGGGGTATTTTTGCCTTGATCCCGACAGCACAGAAGACAAAAAAGTGTTCAACCGAACGGTTACACTCAAAGATTCCTGGTCAAAAGGTCAGAAAAAATAGAAGATTGGGCTAATCAGAGACGCTTTTAGCGATTTTTTCCGAAATTTGTTCGCTTTGGCCTTACCTTGCCGAAGTTTTTTTCTCTAAACTCAACTAATGATGAAGTCGTTCATGTACAAATTTTTGTTTGCTGCCTGCATCCTGTCTGCAGGTATACTGAAAGCACAACCTGCTCCATTCTGGTCGGAAGATTTTCATGCAGGGTTCCCTGCAGGCTGGTCTACCAAAGATGCCAGCAATCAAGGCGTCGTGTGGACCTGGTGTTCCAACCCGGAAGCGGGCAACAGCGAAGCCGGTTGCTCTCCCATCTTTGACGATGCTTTGAACAACCAAATTCCCTTCCAAGCCGCAACCGCAACCAATGGTTTTATGACAGTTGACTCCGATATGGCAGGTCAACTTTCCCAAAATCACAAATCACAGTTAACCACTTCCAAAATCAACTGTACCGGAAAATCACAGGTTTTTATCACCTTCCAAACCCATGCCGGCCGATATGTGGTTGATTTGGCTGATGGCGCTTTGCTTCAGGTGAGCAACAACAACGGCACTACCTGGACTGATTTTGCCGTATTCCCCGGATTCACAGAGCGTTGGACAAAAAATCCGGAAGAACCCGTTATCGACCTTTCTTCTGTTGCTGCCAACCAGGCAAATGTACTTTTGCGCTGGCAATGGGAAGGCAACTGGGAATATTACTGGAACCTCGATGACATCAAATTGTACGACCAAAACCCGACTGCCCGCCACAATATGGCCATCGGAGATTTCTTTTACCCCGCTTCCAGCTTTGCACAGCCAGTTTCTCAAATCGCTGCCGATACCTTCGGATTCTATGCTTACCTTTCTAATAAAGGCTTGTTGACGCAAAACAATGTTGTTTTGAAAGCATGGGTTGAAGAAGAAGGCGGTGCCGTGGTTTATGCCGATAGCGTAACGGTACCTGCCCTCGCCCCAGGCGTAGTTGATACTGCCATTATCCTCAACAATGTGTTTGCTCCAACCAACCTGGCAGTAGGCGCTTATTTCGTGCATTACAGCGTGCGGGCCGACTCTACCGACCAACGCCCAACGGATAATGCCGTAAGCAAACCCTTTGTTGTAACCGATTTCACGTTCTCTAAAGAAAATGTACCGCAACTGGCTACGCGTACCTCGCAGGATATCGCATGGACTGTTGCAAATACCTATCGCATTACTTCCGGCTTGCTCGATAAATATGTGGCAAAAACCGCTTCCTTCTCGTTTGGTACCAACCCAACCGAGTTGCCTATTGAAAACGTAAAGGGTACAGTTGAACTCTTTAAAGTAAATGATGATGTTCCCGCCAACTGGGCCGGATTTGACAATACCCAACTCTTCAGCGGAAGCCTTACCTGGGTGGGCTACTATGACTATGCCGCAACAGCAGGTATCCAAAATGGCGATTTGCAAACCACAGATATTTTGGATCTGAACAGTGGCTTGCCAGGTGTAGAACTCGAGTCTGGCGCCCGCTATGTGCTGGCATTGAGCTACGATGATGCATCAAAGGCTGCCAACCACTTCTTCAACAAAGACATTAATTATACAGATGTGGTGAGCACCATGGTATTTACCGATCGTTGGTATTTGGCTGGTTTCGGTTCCGATTATGCGGCAGTTTTGCGCATGGATATTGCTTTGGCTACTTCCGTAGACAACAAACCATTGCCAGAAAATGCCTTTAACATTTTCCCCAACCCGGTTTCCGATGTGTTGCGCCTGAAAGTAGATTTCAATGAACCTACCGATGCAACTGTAACCATCGCTCAGCTCGACGGCCGCGTTATTCGCTATGAAAATCGCAAAGCCCTCACCAACGATGTTCTCAGCTATCAGTTGCCTAACTTGCCTGCAGGAAACTACCTGGCTCGTATCGCAACCAAAGAAGGTACCAAAACCAAGAAATTTGTAGTGGTACACTAAGAAACTGTTTTAAAAC
>JAGWYI010000148.1 GCA_018969455.1 Bacteroidota bacterium
GATGAAATGAAAGTTTCCGATTTGGTTTCGAGAAAAAAAGACCGTCGATTTATCAGCATTCAGGCGAGTGACACTGTGCGCAATGCCTTTAACCTGATGAAAACGCACGACATCAGCCAAATGCCCGTTGTGGACGGGGAGAAAATGGTGGGCTCTATCACCGAAACCCAGGTGTTGCACATTTTGCTTGAAAACCCCTTGCAAAATGCGGAGAAACAATTGGGTACTGTCATGGGCGAAGCATTTCCAACCGTTAAAGACAGCACACCCATCAGTCACTTGAATCGTTACATCAACAAGGAGATTCCGGCTGTTATAGCCATAGACCGATCGGGCGGTATGCACGTGGTAACACAGTATGATTTAATTCAGGCCATTTAAACAAAAAGGGGAGCATTTTTGCTCCCCTTTTTGTTTATTCCTTCTTTTTTAATTTTTCGGCATCTTCCTTGAGTTTTTTCAATTGTTCCTCTGCCGCTTTAATTTGCGCTTGCAATTGGGCCAGCTGCGCGGCCGAATCTTCCCGTTTTTTGGCATCTTCGGCTATCAAACGTGCTGTTTCGGTTTTGTTTTTATCCAGTTCGGCAGCGCTTTGTGCTCTGGCATCGGCAATCGCGGTTGCCGCTTGTTGTTTGATGGCAGCCACTGCCTGTGCCTCGTCTTCCCGTGTTTTGGCCACCACAGCCGCCGCCTCCTGTTTTATTTTATATACCGCATCGGTAGATTCTTTCTGGGTTGCTGCAATTTCTTCATTGCTTCTTTTCCGGGCCTCTTCGGCTTCTTTGGCGTATTGTTGCCGTTTTGCATCCAGTTCTTTCCGGGCATTAGCCAATTCCTCAGCGGTGCGGGCTTGTGTTTCCTGTATGTCTTTTTTGGCCCTTTCCTGTACTTCTGCAAGTTCTTTGGCGATGGCGGCTTTTTTATCGTCGCTTTCCTTTTTAGCCACGGCAATGGCTTCAATGGCCTGTTGTTTTATACCGGCAACCTCTTTTGCGGCATTTTCACGGGTTGAGGAGATCAGGTTGGCCGCTTCTTCCCGGGCTTTTGCCACATTTTCGGCCGCTTCCTGGCGTGCTTTAGCAGCGTTTTCACGCGCGGTTTTCACCTCCTGCGCAGCTTGTTGAGCCGTATTGGCAATTTCGTTGGCCGCTTTTTCGCGGGCGGTACCCACTTCTGTTGCCAGACGTTGGCGTTCTTTTGAAGCCGATTCGCGGGCAACCCGAATGCTGTCGGCCTCAGCCGATTTGATGGCAACGATGTTTTGCGCGCTTTGGCGTTTGGCTTCAGCCACCGAATTGGCCGATTCCTGTTGCGCGCGCACTTGCGCTTCCCGGGCTGCAGCAATTTCATTGGCGGCTTTCTCGCGGGCAGCGGCAATTTCAGCGGCGGCTTTCTCGCGGGCAGTTACCACATCGGAGGCTGAGGCATTCAGGGTTTCCTGTTGTTTTTTCTTGGCATCGGCAATGGTCGCTGCCGTTTCTGCTTGAATTTGTTTTAATTTTTCATCAACGGTTTGCTTGGCGCTTGCCACCTCTTCTGCATACTGTTTTTGCGCCTGATCGGCTTTGGCATTGGCTTCCATTACCTTATTTCGTGCCTCATCGGCAGCCTTTTGCGCTTCCACTGCAGCGCGTTCGCGGGCTTTTTGAACCTCGGCAGCACTCTGTTGTTTGATCAGGTTTTCCTGATCTTTAGCGGCAGAGATGGATTTGGTAAGTTCTTCCTGGATTTTGGCAATTTCGGCTTCTGCTTTTTTGCGAGATTCGGCAACCTGCATGGCGATGGAGTCTTTTTGCATTTTTGAATGCAATTGTGCGTCGGCGATGGCTTTGGTGGCTTCCTCCTGAACCTGTTGAACGGTTTGCGCCGCTTTTTGTTTGCTTTCCACAACCTGTTTGGCAATTTCGGCCTTTTCCAAATCGGCCTTTTTCTGTTGTTCCGCAACGCCCTGTCGGGTTCGCTCAATTTCTTCAGCGGCACGTTTTTTTGCCTCAGCCACTTCCAAAGCGCTTTGTTCTTTTTGTTTGGCTACGTTTTCTTTTATATCAGCCAATTCGCTGGAGCTGTTTTGTTGCAACAAGGCCTTTTCTTCTGCTGATTTGCGACGGTATTCCGCGAGTTCCACAGCAATTTTTTGTTTTTCAAGCACACTATTTTCACGTGTTTGTGCAATTTGTTCGGCTGCCTCCTCCCGGATTTTCAAGATTTGATCGGCTGCTGATTTTTGGGTATTTACCACATCCTCCACGGTTTTGTTCTGTTCCGTTTTTGCGCGACTGCGCGCGTCTTCTACAATTTTCGCATTTTCCTCCCGAATTCGTTTGAGTTCATCATCGGCATTGGCACGGGCAGTGGCAATTTCATCGGAATATTGGAGTTTCGACTGATCAAGTTTCTCCTTTATGACCACCAATTCTTTCGCGGCGTTTTCACGGGCTTTTTTAACCTCTTCAGAAGAAGCCACGCGGGCCTTTTGGATCTCCTCGCCCGCCTGACGCCGTGCATCTTCAACGCTAAGATTTATTTTTGTTACCGCAGAGTCTGCCTTCGATTTATTTAAGGCAATGTATTGTTGGGCTTCTGCTTTGGATTTTTCAATTTCGGCAAGGGAAGCCTTGCGTGCGTCCAAAACTTCATTGGAATATTCCAGTTTCTTTTGATTTGCGGCATCGCGTGCGGCTGCTACTTCTTGGGCCAACTGCGTTTTGATGGCTTCTGCCCGGTCTTTTTCCTGTTTTATTTCATTGCGCAGTTTCTCCTTGGTTTTTTCCAGTTCCGAGCGAAGCGATACGACTTCCGGGTCGTTGTTGATGGTGGCAGTTTTGCCTAAGCCGCCTGCGGTAGCGGGCTTTACACCGGAAGGAGGCGCAGCGCCGGGTTTGGAGCCCGGGGCCGGAGTTGGAGTACTTGCCACTGGTGTCGGTTTGGGCACCTCAGCCCCCGGGCTGTCAACCACCAGTCCTTTATCGAGAATGCTGTAAAAGCAACTCGCCACTTTTTTGAATTCTTCCTGCCGATCCTTATTGGTTGTAAACTTATACTTCTGTCTGCCAACAAAATTGATGAAGTTAATTCCGGCAATGTTCCCTTCTGCAAGCCACTGAACCGCATCCAGATCCAAAAGAAGATTGTTTCGATGGGTGGGAACAGCGCCGGAGACCAACTCGTCCATCCCCACAAAACGATAACTGCGCTCCTGGCCACTTGCATCCACAAACACAACCTGATCATCCTGGTTAAATTCTATGCCCCCAACCGAAGTCATACGTGCAAAAATGCCCTTTTCGTTGGTGAAAAAGTTGATGGAATAATTATACCCCCCTCGTACAACTATGGTTAGTGGAGCGGTGTTGGCGATCTGGACGCCAGAGATTTTTTTATTTTCCTTGATGACATCTGTGCAGTCCTGGCCAAATAGGCCGGCCGGTATCATGCCGACTAAAAAGCACATAAGCAACAGGCGGGGAAAGTTGAATTGGTGTATCATACACAGGGTGTTAGCGTGGATGTAAAAATGATCGAAAAATATACCTTTTGTCAAGGTAAAATAGCAGATTCCACTTTTTACCAAATGAAAAAGTATATTAATTTGCAAATAACCGAATTATTTTTCGAATTAGAACTTTTTAAAACCTAAAAAGCACATAAACTCGAAAAGCGATACAAGCATCCTCACCGCGCTTGTTCTTTCCTTTTGGGCGATTCCCAAATTTGCACAAACACTCCACCCGCCTTTTCTTGCCAAATGCAATTCCAACTGCCTTCTAATCGACGATAGTCTAATCTTTCCACCTCGTTCATAACATTAGAGACGAATATGTAAGCGTTGTAATCAAATTGGATGTTCGACATTTGCCGTGTGTCTTCGTTTAATTGGAGGAATACACCAGTGTTGATGTTGGGGAAAGCAGTTCCAACGGTTTTATAATCTATCCTATGCGCATCCAAAAACCGACAGGCGCGCGCGCGAAGCGGGTGAAACGGCAAATGTGCCAAAGTAGAATCCCAATCCATGGAAACACCCAACGGATATATCCATAAATTTCCACTTGCCAACAAAATTGTCAAAACAGTGTAGATCAATCGTTTGAATCGCGGGCTTGTAACTGTGGCGTATATCCATTGAAATGTAAGCAGATGCAATAGGAAAAACGCAGGCAGGAAGTAACGATGTGCAGATAAATTTTGGTATTTGAGCGCACTAAAACTTAATAAAACTACCATACATGCCCACAATACGATCAATGGTTTAGGAGGTTTCAGGGGTGAATATTTCCACAATAAACCCAACAGCATCCATTCCCCTACCCTGCCAAAATCCAGCCAACGCCAAATCAATATCAGAAAATTACGGCCAATACCTGCCAAACCTACCGTTTTAAATGCCGGAGCCCAGGTGGAACCCGTATGATAGCCTATCCAGCCTGCCATGTGGTAATGCCATGCCAAAAATGAAATTCCAAAAATAAAAGCAGGCAAAAAACAAAGCGCTCCTTGTGCCCAAAATTGCCATTTTCGACGCTCTATCCAAAACCATATTGCCATGAATATACCCAAACCTGCCACACACATCATGCCACGCATGCTGGTAAGTACCAAGCCCAAAAGACCAATTGCCAATTGCCGCCGCTTCCATCCCAATAAACCTTCCACACTCAACATGAAAAAACCCAGAAGAACAATGTCAGGTGAAACCAAAACGCTTTGTCCGGCAAATACTGGATCCAGAAAAACCACCGGGATCAACCAAAATGCCCAGTCTGCATGCGTCACACGACTCGCCAAACGATAGATGCCCCAGATGTTCAAACACAAAAAGGGAAACATCATAAAATGGGCAGTTGGAAGGGAATACCCCCAAAAACGCCACACAATCGCCAGTAAATAACCGAATACTGGGGGATGTCCACTGTCTATTTCAGGGGGAAGTAAGGCCCATTTTAAATGACGACCATAGAAAAAGTGGGCATGTTTGGAAGCCAGCTGTACCGTATCCCAAAAAAAAGGATCGTCTTTTACAGCCCAGCACCAACCGAGCGCAAACAAATAAAACGGCAAAAGACGAAAGAAGGATTGCACACCTCAAAGGTAAGCGCTCCATTTAAATCCCAAAAATCCAATAAGGCGTTTTGACGATTCTGGCCGATCCTTACCGTGGCCGTGTTTCTATGAGGCGCAGGAATTCGGTACGGGTCTCGGCCTTTCCAAATTCACCGGTAAACGCTGAGGTGGTTGTTATGCTGTTCTGTTTTTGTACCCCGCGCATCATCATGCACATGTGGCTGGCCTCAATTACCACGGCAACGCCAAGAGGCTGAAGGGTGCTTTGAATAACATCCCGTATTTCCAGCGTGAGCCTTTCCTGCACTTGAAGTCTGCGCGCAAATACATCCACCACGCGGGGAATTTTGCTCAATCCAACAATATAACCATTGGGAATATAGGCAACATGGGCTTTGCCAAAAAAAGGCAACATGTGGTGCTCGCACAGGGAGTACAATTCAATATCGCGCACAATGACCATTTCAGAGTAATCTTCTTTAAACATGGCGCTTTTTAAAATTGCCGCCGCATCCTGATCATAGCCCTGCATCAAAAATTGCATGGCTTTAGCCGCCCTTTCAGGTGTTTTCTTGAGTCCTTCCCGCTCAACATCTTCTCCAAGTTGAACAAGCATGCTTTCATAATAAGAACGCAAGCTTTCCGTCAAATCATCGTTATACAAATCATTCTTTTGATATGTCATAGCCCCACAATTTTTCTGAGTGCCCGTTGAAAGGTTTGGTAAAAAGAAACAAGTTTTTTGAAACTTGGTTGCAAAATTTAAAAATAATGCCAAATTTGATTTTTTACCACGGTAAGGAATTTTCCCGGGATAGAAAAAATGGCAAATTTTATCCCCCTTCCCCTCAAATTGATCGAATAAATGCAACCATCCTGCATTCCTTTCGTTCATTTGCATACATCAGTTGAAAATAGCATGAAATTTCGCCATTTACTCGATGGGATTTACCGTTTTCTGAACCTTCGGCCTGTGTATCACGGGCTGTTCTGGATGGTATTGTTTGGCGTCATGTTGTTTGATGGTTTGCAAAATGGCAGCAATTTGTGGTTTATGCTGGGCAATGAACTGATCGGCCTTTTTTTCTATGCCGTACTGGTTTATTTTAATCTATATTACCTGATCCCCAACTACCTGGCACGCCATGTTTTAACTTATATGGGCATGGTAATTTTATGCTGTGCACTCGTTACACCCATCGAAGTTTTTGCATTGTATCTCAAGTTGATGCATTTGCCTGTATATCGGAAAAATCTGATTGACGAGCAATTTGATTTTTTCCTGAGCAATTTTTTCGTCACCTTGCTTTCAACAGTTATGCGTTTGGTTATGGACTGGTGGCGGTACCAAAACGAAAAGCAGGTGCTGCTCACCCAAACCATTCAATCGGAACTTCGCTTTTTAAAAAGTCAAATCAATCCGCATTTTTTATTCAATACCCTCAACAATTTATACGCCTTGACCCTGAAAAAAAGCGATCAGGCCCCCGAAATTGTACTCAAGCTATCGGAAATCATGCGCTACATGCTGTACGAATGCAATGAAAGAAGGGTGTTGCTTACCAAGGAAATTCAATACATCCACAATTACCTCGATCTGGAGCGTTTAAGACAGCCCAAAGAAGCCGATATTCGCTTTGTGACAACGGGCGAAATGAGCGATCAAATGGTTGCTCCCCTGCTTTTTGTGCCATTTTTGGAAAATAGTTTCAAACATGGCCTTAATCACCACATTCAAGGCGGCGGCTTCGTACGCTTGTATCTGCACGTGCGCGGGGAAGACCTTGAATTTGTCATTGAGAACAGCAAAGCCACCGAAGCAGTGCCGCGTCAACAACATCCGCGCAGTGGAGGCATTGGGCTAACCAATGTACGTCAACGTCTGAATTTGTTATACCCCGACAACCACACCCTGGAAGTTTCCGATGAACCCAACCGTTTTGCAGTAACTCTACGGCTCAAAATGGTGTAAATCTTAGAATTCCTTTAAAATATACGCCTATTATAGGTGGATATGCGCTTTTTCTTTTCCAGTTGAAAGGGAAAATCTTACCTTAGTCCCGACCTAGGAGGCCGTTTAACAGAAACCCGTTTATTTGCTATGTTGAATGTTTTAATTGTTGATGATGAGCCGCTTGCGCTTGATGTGCTCGAAACTTATATTGCGCAAATGCCAGAACTTAACCTGGTAAAACGATGCAGCAATGCACTGGAAGCCAACGAGGTGCTGCAAACGAATACGGTAGAATTGATGTTTCTGGATATTCAGATGCCTCAACTTACCGGGATTGATTTTGTCAAAACCCTGAAGCGCCCTCCTATGGTCGTTTTTACAACAGCTTATCCCAATTATGCCATCCAGGGTTTTGACCTGAATGCCCTGGATTATTTACTCAAACCGATCTCGCTGGAACGCTTTGTTAAAGCGGTAAACAAAGCGGTTGAACAATCCGATTTGCAACAACGGGAAACGCCCGCTGTAGTGCCCTCTACACCTGCCCCGCCCGGAAATGATGAGCTGGATTTTTTCTTTGTAAAGGCAGATAAAAAACTGGTTAAGGTGAACTTCGATGACATTATTTACATCGAAGGACTGAAAGATTATGTCATAATCCGCCTCCAAAATGGCAGGGTGATCACCTTGCAAACCATGAAAAGCCTGGAAGACCGCCTTCCTGCAGGCCGTTTTAAACGCATTCACCGCTCCTACATTGTAGCCATGGACAAAATCACGGCCATTGAAGGCAATATGGTGGAAGTTGCAGAAAAGAATGTTCCCAAGTTGTTGCCCATCGGCAAAAACTACCGCGACGAATTGTTGGATATGATAGACAAAAACCGCCTGTAAACTAGGAGTTTGCAAAGTCAGCCCGTTGTTTCAGGGGTTTCAGGCCCATTTTGAGGCCCGCCTCCAACATGTAGCCAAAGGCAGCTTCAAAATCATTGGGCACCAGACCGTCAAGGATGGCCTCGCGTACTGCTGTTTTGATTTCCCCAACCGCACGTGAAGGCGACAGCCCAAAGGTTTCCATGATAACCTCTCCAGTAATGGGCGGTTGCCACAGACGTAGCCGGTCCTCTGCACTAACTTCTGCCATCCGTTCCTTAAGGTATTGATAACCATCCAGATAACGAACCATCTTTTTCGGGTTCTTGGTGGTAATATCCGATTCACAGAGCATCATCAAATCGTCAATTTCCGGACCGGCATCGAAAAGCAAACGCCGAACCGCACTGTCGGTAACTTGTTCCTTGGTGAGGGATATGGGCCGCAGATGAAGTTTTACCATTTTTTGCACATATTCCATTTTAGAATCAAGCGGAAGGCGCAAATTACGGAATATTTTGGGCACCATATTCGCACCTACCCACTCGTGCCCGTGAAAGGTCCACCCCATTTCTTTATCATATCGCTTGGTTGCAGGCTTTGCAATGTCATGCAACAAAGCAGCCCAACGCAACCAAATGTTGTTGCTGCGCTTGCACAGATTATCCA
>JAGWYI010000149.1 GCA_018969455.1 Bacteroidota bacterium
AATAATTAAAGGGTTGTTAAAACAGACTGCAAGCGCCGTTTGGCATGAAAAAGCTGCGATCTGGAAGTCCCTTCCGAAATTCCGAGCAGATCGGCGATTTCTGCATGCGACCAGCCTTCCAATTCCACCAGAATAAAAACCTGGCGAAAACCGTTGGGCAGGTTTAATATGGCTTGTTCCAGGTATGCTGCTTCCAGCTTCAGCGCACCCCAATCGAGCGCACCGGATTGTTCGAAGTCGGGCAGGGGATCAAAAGGGATGGCCTTTCGTTTCACTTTCCGCACCGCTTCCCGAACCACAATGGTTTTAATCCAGGCCCCCAACGTACTTTTCCCTTCAAAACTGCCCAGGTGCCTGAACACATTTAAAAAAGCATCCTGCAAGGCCTCTCCCGCCAGTTCGAAATCGGCGGTGATGCGGTAGGCCAGCGTGTACATGGCATTTTTGTATCTTTCGTACAGCTGATGCTGGGCGCGCCGGTCGTTGGCTATACAGGCTTGAATGAGGTGTTGGTCGGACATGAAGTTGATTCTTGTTTGATTAAAAGAAGGCAAGGCAAAGGCAAAGCGTTGTACAGTCTGTCAAAATTTTTTCTATTTTTTTGGATCTTTACCGCAAAGTTGAGCATCCATGACACAACGCAAAAAAAATCCGCCCCAAAATCCCGCATCTGCCTCACTTCCACCTGTTACGCCCAATCCGATACGGCTGATGTGGATCGCCATGGGGGTAACATTGGTCACTTTTCTGGGGGCCTTGTCTTGTGGTTTTGTGAATTGGGACGATGATGCCACCATTCTCAACAACCCCAACCTGGCCAAAATCGATGTGCAGCACCTGCTTCAAATATTTGGAATCAAAAGCGGATCGGCGCAGTTGGGCAACTACAACCCCTTGAGCATTTTCAGTTTTTTTGTGGAAAAAGCGATCACAGGTAGTTTCAATGCAGGTTTGGTGCATTTTGATAACATCTTGTTGCATGTTTTAGCTGTCATGATGGTATTCCGTGTGTTGATGGCGCTTGGATTTGGCAAAAACGGGGCATTTGTGGGCAGTTTGTTTTTTGGCGTGCACCCCATGCGGGTAGAATCGGTGGTTTGGGCTACCGAGCGCAAAGATGTGTTGTTCGGTTTTTTGTTTTTTGCAGCCCTTTGGTACTACATCCGTTGGATTCAATCAGGAAAGGAAAAAAGTGCCTATTTTACCTGGGCGGTTGTCCTCGCGCTGCTTTCCTGTTTGGCCAAAGTACAAGCCGTTACCCTGCCATTATCCATGCTGCTGGTGGATTACTGGTTGGGGCGACCGGCATCCTGGCGGGAAACCCTGGTGGAGAAATGGCCTTTTTGGGGTGTTTCCCTGATTTTTGGTTTGATCAATGTGTATACCCTGGGTTTGCAGGGAGCAGTCAATCCGGCTGGAGCGCAGTTCAGTTTGATTGAACGCATTTGCATTGGCGGGTATACTTTGGGCGTTTATATATACAAGGTGCTGCTCCCCTACCCCATGTTGCCTTTATACACCTATCCAAGCCCGTTACCGGCCTGGATTTATGCGGGACTCGTAATTTTCGTGTTGTTTGGCCTGGCGGTTTGGCAATTGTACCGGCAAGACCGGCGGGTATGGGTGTTTGGATTGCTGTTTTTCTTTGTAAATGTGGTGTTTTTACTGCAAATTATCACAGCCGGGCAGGGCTTTCTGGCCGATCGGTTTACCTACGTGCCTTATTTCGGGATTTTTGCTGTTGCCGCCTGGTATTATGAGGTTTATCTGGAAAAACCGGCCTATCAATCGAGTTTGCGGGTGTCCGTTTGGGTTTTAGGCTTGTTGTATGTTGGACTGAGTTATTGGCAAACTGGCATTTGGAAAAACAGCGAAACCTTGTGGGCACACGTGATTGAATATGCACCGGATAAAAGTGGGCTGCCGTATTGGTATCGCGGGCAATATTATCGAGGCGTACAACAATACGAAGCAGCAATGCGGGATTATGAAAACGCCTTGCGCATGGAGCCCCAAAACCCGGAAATGCTGAACAGCAGGGGGAAAACCCTGTTTGACATGGCCATGTCGGGCAAATATCCAAAGGAACAAAGCGGCCAGTTTTTGCAGCGCGCCCTGGAAGATTACAATCGGAGTCTGGATTTAGCGGCGCCTTTAAGTCCTGTAACGCAGGGCATGATGTACATCAACCGCGGCGCGGCCTTGGGTACGCTCAACCGGTTGGAAGCAGCCGAACAGGATTTCAACCACGGCCTTCAACTGGATCCACAGAATAAAATGGGTTACCTGAACCGGGCAATGCTGCATTTGAAGTTGCAACAGCCGGAAAAAACGCTGGAAGATTACAACAGGTATTTGGAACTGGATCCGGGCAACAAAAAAATCCAGTCAGATCGGGAGAAGTTGCGGCAGCGTTTGAATGGCGGGATGCGATAAGTGCATGAAAGAAAAATGCCTCACGGATTAATATCCATAAGGCATTTTAACTGGTGGCGGAGGCCGGACTTGAACCGACGACCTTCGGGTTATGAGCCCGACGAGCTACCAACTGCTCCACTCCGCGATTTAGTGGGCGCAAAGATACAGTAACTCATATCGAATTTGCAAATCTTTATAGAAATATATTTTTATTTCTTAAAAAAAGCGATTTTTGCTCCATGCAAATCTGGCGATCTTTCCATTTCTACCCGCTCGAAACTCAAGATGCTTTTCTGGCGCGCAGTATCCGGCCTTTTTTGGCCCAATTTGTTTGGCCCGTAAATGGTACACGGGCCTTTTTCGTGCGTTATTCCGATGAAAAAGGGCCGCATATTCGGCTGCGCATTCGGGGAGAGATGGACTGGATGGAAGAAACAATTCGTCCAAATTTACAGTCCCAACTAGCCAATCGAGGCGAAATGATCGAAACGCCCTATGAAACCGATGCAGCGCGGTTTGGCGGAGAAGACGCATTACTTTGGGCTGAAGAGTATTTTCACGTATGCACCCGGGTTGTTCTGGATCGCCTTAACCGGGAATATACCTATGGGGATTCAATGTATGATGCCCTGCGCATGCACGTAATTACCGCATTTTCCCTCGGATTTGATCCCAAAAAGGCTGCTTGGTATTTCGACCGACTTGGCGAACAATGGTTCAATCTGTTTTTTTCTTCCGATGAGCAACAACAACCGCACGCCTCCTTGCGCACAGAAGTATACGGGCAGTTCGATATCAGTCTGGCCCCCCAACTGGAGGAGTTGAAATCCAACCTGCTCGATCTTTGGAACTCGCTCGAACACGATAAAATAGATGCCAAACAGCCCGAATGGCTCCGATGGGTAAGAGGGAACCAATTGATTCTCCCCGAATTCGGAAACAATTTGGAAAAAGCCTTGCCAAGCCTTTTGCACCTCACCAATAACCGAATTGGCGTAGTCAACCAGGACGAAGTGTACCTCAACTTTATTTTGTCAAAAACCCTCATTTAAGGCTCAAGGACGATCTAAAGCCACCATCTTCCCACTTGCAACCCCAAAACGGGTGGAGATGGTGTAATACCACATGCCGTTTTCACCCAGTTGGTCCCGGCTCAATAAAATGGTTTGCGCCCCTTTCCCCATTGAATATTGCTGGGTTAAAACCGGCCTGCCCTCCTGATCGGAAACCATCAGTCGAACTACATCTGCTTCCGGCAAATAGAATCCAATGCGCGTGGCGCGCACAAAGGGGTTGGGCTGATTGGCATATAGCTCAAAACCATTTTGGGAATCTAATTTCAGGGCTCCTTCCATAAACAAGATGCCAATTTGCCTGTTTTCAGTGTACCCGTCAACCTTTAGGTATGCCTCTGCAGGCGTTATCAAACCATTTACCTGTAAAAAATCTTTTATTTGGCCGTTTTTTTCCGGGTAAACCAAAAGACTGAATTCCGGTGTGCCTGCCCCATCCCAACTTACCGTTAGCGTTCTCTGATCGGGAAACAATGCAAAATGATCTGGCCGCATGCCACTCCCAGGAATAATTTCGCGAATAATCAAATCCTTAACTTGTAACGTAAATTGCATTCCAAGCAGGCCTGTTGGGCCTTTTATGGGAATACAGACTTCTTTCCCAGCAAATAATGGCACCTGCTCCAACTCTAAATTCACCGCAGCCCCCAATCGTTCTTCGCTTTTTCTGGCAGCGGTTGTTGCATTTCCATTTACATCCCCAACCTTTACTGCCACAAAATTGGCATTTGGTATGGCGCCCTGATACTCGTGGGCATTGATGGATTCCGGAATGGGCGCTTCAAACGGGTTCTGCGGATTGGGAAATACAAATTCCCGGTCTACAAAGCGCCAGGATGTATTCCCTGGTAGATTGTTGTATATGCCCAAAATCAGTTTGCGCAATTCAATGATATCGAAATTGGTAACAGAACCCGACTTATTGGCATCTGCTGCAATCAATTGAAACGGAGAACTTAAAGGCTGTAAGCCTAAAATATGCCTGGAAATCAGACTTAAATCGTAGGTAGATACCCCGTTTAAAGGATCATCATCTTTGTGTGGCGTTACAGAAAAGTCGGAGGCAAACGGAACAGATTGAAACGAATAAGCACCTAATGAATCTGAAATGGTTTGAAAACTAAACGCCGGAATTTGGCTGCTTACGCCACTCAACTCTACCGATGCGTGGGCCAATCCGGCATCAACCGGGTTCATCAACAAGCCTGCCACTGTGCCACTTACACTCGGACAATTGCCCATATTGTCTTGCACAACTACATAGGTTTCACAGTAATCGGTATTACCTGCCAGGTCTTTTACCCAAAGTTGCACCAACTGGCTCCCCAATGAAGTACAATCAAAATTGATGGAAGACTGAGGATTCCCTGAGGCATCTTGCGGAAATTGATTGCCCACTCCCGTCTTTTGAACAGCCAATAAAAGCTGCGATGCCGGAGTACAATTGTCATCGGCATATTGAAGCAAATCAGAAGCCCAAAGCCCGACGGATTGTGAAGGACCGATATTAACACTCAAACCATTGATGCACAACGCACTCGGAGGCTTGCAATCCTTTACGGTAAAACCATATTCACGCACCGATTCGTTGCCACAAGCATCTTGTACAATCCATCGGATTTTATGTTTTCCATAAGGCAACTCCGGGTCTACATATTGATTCGGATTAGCCAAAGTATTCCATTTAACAGAAGCATACTTTAAGTTGCCTAAATTGTATGTTTCCAATGCAAATTGATGTTTTTCTGAAGCTGGAACATTGCGCTGATCAAAGGACCGGGGTGTACCGCCACTGAAATTTGGGTTTCCGGCATTTCCAAAATAAACCACGTTCGATGGGTCTGTCGATGCGCTGTTGACCACAGTTTCCTGTATCCCATCCTGATCCAAATCCAGATATAAATTGTATTTTATGTACAAATCGGTGCCGGCACAAGAGTCTACTGCGCTGATTTTAAGTCCGACCGGCCCCTCACATAAGTCGTGCTTTCCTGTACTCGCTTCCCACCATTCCGTATTATTCCAAAGTGTGGGGTCATTGGCTGTTAAGTCGCATTGCAAATCCATTCCAGGTGGAACATTGATTTTGGGATCCTGTAAATCCAAAACCTTTATGTATTGATCATACAGATAACAATTGGCATTCGAGTCGAGCAGTGCACTGTAGTTGGTGGGTGGCATACCAGGCAAAACAGAAATGATGGTCGGGTCCCAAAGTCCGCCAGTGCCTGGAAGTGACAAAATTGGGCCGCGCAGGTTGTTGGGATCGAGTGGGTTGGGATTAGGTTCCGGATTTGGTATATTGACACAAGGTTTTCCGGGCACATAGGTACACCAATTGATAATTTGCCATTTTCGGATGATTTTATAACAGGCATCAGGCACCTGGGTGAATATCTGATCTTCATAACTCAGACCGATTAACTCGCAATCGAGGTTTAAAAATTTGGGGACGCCAAAGTTGCCAGTACCGTCGCATTTATTGATGTTGGCGTCGCTTGGCATTTGAAGGAAATAAAAATTGCGGTATTTTACGAAAATCCTTTGCGTGCACGTGTTGGTCAATCCATTGCAATCACTCGCTACAAAGTTGCGCAGAATGGTCCCTACATTGCAAAAGGTATCAAAAGCGCTATAATCCGCTGTACTTTTCAGGTTGCCTATACAACAATTGTCTTGCACCAGGGGAAGCCCGTATGCATTTAGACTGGGATCAAAATTTTCGCAGGAAACGCTCACATTTGATGGCGGAATACAACTTGGTTTTACTTTATCCAATACCAGCACATTGATGTTGCATTCGTTGGTATTATCAGAACAATCGGTAACCCGCATGGCAATTTTAATGGTTTTACCTACGTCTACACAACAAAAATCAACCGTTGGACCAAAATTATCGGGCTCTCCAGCACACATGCCATTTAAGCGACGCGCTTCAAATTTTTTAATGCAACAAAAGTCGTATGAGCCATCATCAAATACAGTGGCAGATACCTCTGCTTTCCCACCCGATGAAATGGAAACTTCCGTGTACTGATCACATACAGCAACAGGTTCAGTCTTATCCACAACTACCAGGTTAAAACGACATGTTTGTAGATTCCCACACCCGTCTAGCGCCCGATATTCAACCGTAAACGTATCTACTGGCAAGCAAGGCGTTATTCCGAATACGGCTAGGGTATCCGGTTGCCAAAGGTTATTGCCCACAAAATCTGCCAGGGAACCAGCCATTTCAACATGATAATTGGGCGCATTGTTGGTACTATCTTTTGAACTGATGGCTGCTGAAATGCCAGCAACATAAGAACAATTGTCACTCAGAATCAAATCGGGCAGATTCATTTGGACACAACATCCGGTGGGATCTGTACTGACGGTTATATCAGCCGGACAGCTCATTTCCGGCCCTGCCAAATCCATCACTTTTATAATTTGCTGATGGGAAACAGGATTGTAAGGAACAACATTGGAACCGGACAAACAATCGTCAAATACCAGCCAATTCCGGATGATTTTATACGATCCTGCACATATTTCTATCCGCTCATCCGTGTACGCTGCGCTCAATTCACAATTATAGGATTGCGGCGATATAGGGTATTTTTTACCGTTAAAGAGTACGGAAGGCGCCCCTGTCGCACCAACCTGGATGTTGGGACTTGAACATCCTATGGTAATGTTGGCCGGCATTTGAAGCTCAGGCAAATGCACACGCTTTAACAATATATACTGCATGCAACCCGCCGTATTTCCCTGCTGATCCTGTGCGGTCCATTTACGCTCAATGTAGGCACTCAAATCGGCCACACCTTGTATTGCGGGCCCATCGCAATCCAGATTATGAAATACATCTACATAACCCAATGTGGGCGCTCCACAGTTGTCACTTGCAGGCGGACTTGCATTAGGCACGTTTTGCGTACCCAGGTACGCAGGTGTGTATGAGGGCAAAGCACAGGGAACCACCAAAGAAGGACAACTGATTTTAGGCGGCAAATTGTCTTTGATCTGGATTGAACCCGTACAACTGTTTCCATTGCACACATCATGCACTTTGGCCAGTAAAGTTTTTCCTATCTGTGCACAAGTCACCGTATTTCCCAGGTTCTGCTGTGTAGCCGGATCTGTTATAATTACCTTCAAAAAAGTATCGGCAAGTATGGTTCCTGTAAGTATTGTTCCCGGAGATACCAATACCACCCCGTCTTCATCCAGGGCAATTGTTACCAGGTTCTGGCAAACCAACTGAACAGGCTGGCGTATCGCAACAGTAGTGCTCTTGGAAGCACTGCATCCCCAGGGATTGGTCTGCGTTAAAGTGTAAACAGTCGTGGAACCTGGAGTAGCAAGCGGGCTGCAGGAACTCGGGTCATCTAACCCACTGGCTGGACTCCAGGAACAAATACCTCCCGGATTTCCGGACTGCAAAACCACCGACCCTCCCAAACAAACTGCATAGGATGCCTGAAGAGCAAAAGATGGGGTAGGAAAAATGGAAACATCCACTGTACCGACATTGGTAAGACCATTCGAACCCGTAACCGTTACTGCATAAGAGCCTGCATCTGCAAGCGACGGACTCTGAATTGTTGGACTCTTGACACTCGACAAAAATCCATTGGGACCCTCCCATGACCAGGCGATTCCGTCTCCCCCCAACTCATCCAGTTGCAAGGAGGCAGCACCCAGGCAAAACGGCGCATTGCTAACCGCTATAACTGCAGGTAAATTTTGAGCAAAAAGGAGATTAACCGAAAGGAAAAAAGAAACCAATAGGCCAGCGGGCCTGCAAATGTGTGTAAGGCTTTTCATGAAGGTATCTTTTATATGACATGTAAGTCTAGATTAAAAAAAAGATGATAAATGCACGATTACAAAGAGCGCAATACCGCCTGTAAGGCTGGCATCATCCTGATTTTTCCATGCATTTGATTTCTTCGAGCGCTTAAAATTAATATAAAATTTTTCAATAAAGTCCAACTCTGTCAGGTTTAACTATTTAAAATTTTGTATTTTTCTTACACCTTGAGTACAATCTACTTAATTTAAATTAAATAAATA
>JAGWYI010000150.1 GCA_018969455.1 Bacteroidota bacterium
GTCGCCCAGCTGACGCAAAAAATCAAGAGAGTGCGTGTCTTGCGGGCGTAATGCCATTCGAGCATTAAAAACTCCCAGAATCTTGTCGGCATAAGGCAAAAGTTCCTGCGCATCGGAATACATGTTGAGGGCCGCAGCCTCCATCAATATAAAATCATAATGCGCTTTGAGGGCCTCCAAAAACGCCTTAAACGGCTCCGATTCAAGCAGTTCTGAAGGAGAAGCATGCAGACCCGAACTGCCAAGCACGTCTACATAGTGCTCAGATGCATCCTCGGCGCCCTTTTCCTTGCGTTGGAAAACTTCTGCCAATCCGTATGTACGCACCAGTTGGTTCAGGGTTGCACTGTTGGGGCTGGGTTGTGCAGCGTAAGCGCCAGGCAGTGGCATTTTGAAATTGGTATCGAGCATCAACACTTTTTTGTTGTTGGCGGCAAGGCTGTAAGCCAGCGCATGCATCATAAAGGTTTTTCCTTCTTTGGGTTTCAAGCTGCACAGCAAATACACCCGATCGGGTGCGTGTAAGAGTTGGGTGCGTATTTTTCGTACATTTTCCCGAAACAAACTAAATACGGGAGCGCTTACATTGCCCGAAAAAACCTGTTCGAAATCGAGCCCTTTTACCGGAATGGCGCCTATTGCCCCCAGAAAATGCAATTCCGCGGTATTTTTTCTGAATGCATCAACCGACTGGATGGATTGATCAAAGTAGGCCAGTCCGAGGAGCAGAATACACATCAAAGTGCCTGACACCACCGATGAGAAAGCGCTGATCAGCACTTGATGGTTGGGCTCGGGCGCTTCAGGCATTTGAGCGTTTTCCACGATGGAAAGCGGGTTAACAGCATTTTCGAGGTTCATCATGGCCTTGAGGCGTTCGGCGTCGGCTTCCTCAAACTCCTTGCGCGCACGCGCTTCATCGGCTTCCAGTTTGGTCGAAATTTCATCGCTCGCAGCCATCGCACTGAGTTTGTTTTTGAGTGTCCAAATTTCCTGACTGAGTCTGCTCGAAGATTCGGAGGCATCAATTCGGTCCAGATCAATTGATACCTGTTCTTTGTACAGGTCTTCACGCGTTTTTTTGGATTCTTCAGGGCGTTGTTTGCCCAATACCTTGGCAGAAGTTTGAATTGCGCGCTCCAGTTCTTCCTTGGCCTGTGCCAGTTCGGCTTCTACCTCTTCGTCTTTTCCACCGGTTTCTACGCTTCGTTTGGTGAGTTCACGTACCCGTTGAAATTGCTCGTCGGCGGTATTTTTTTCGGTAATTCGGGCAATGGTGGTTTTGGTATCCATTGCCTTACCCTCGTTGATTTCGTTTTTCAACTTGTTAACGGAGGTGGCAGCTGCGCTTTTCCGTGATTGGGCGCGTTGTTTTTCAATTTCTAGTTTGGCAATTTGGGCAACCAGTTCTTCGCTTTGTTTTCCAAGGGCTGGCAGGCCTTTTTGTTTGAGATATTCAAACCGAAGGTTGGTAATGGAGTCAACGGTATTTTTTTTCGCATTGGTAATTCGGGTAAATGTTTCCAGATTTTTCCGTTTCTCACGTACTGAAAGGTTTCGGTAATAGGCAATAAACCGGCTTGCATAGGTATTGGCCATGTAGCGCGATAGCCCTGGATTTTCAGTTGTCAAATCAATAGTAAGATAATCGGTTGTACCTCTGCGTTTTACGGCCAGATTTCCCGCCAGGGCTTCATTGTTGTATCGGTAAGCGCGGGCCACTTTATCTATCAAATAATCTAGTTCGGGACTAAAGGAGGGATCGGCCAAACTATCGAGTTTGATGTTGCGGAGAGCCGGAAGCAGTTCGGAAGTTTTGGCATCTAATACCTCCTTTGTCAATCCGGCCAAGGCAGGCATGGGTTGTCGGAATGCGGGCTCGCTGCTGCCAGTGCCAGCTGAAAGATCGTGCAATAACAAATCGAGGCTCAAAATTTTCAGTGCCGATCGGGAAAGGGTGAATTCTATTAAATTAGAAAACGCGTTATCTATTTGATATTGTTGGACAAACATATCGGTATTGTCAGAATTAATGCCTTTATAATTGACAATCCCGGTTGCAAGGATAACGGTGGCCTTGTATTTTTTGGTTTTGCGGCCAATGAATGCGAATGTAGCGAGTGCTGTACCCAGCATAATGCCCAGAATGAGCCATTTGCGGCGTGCAAGAATGCGGAATAAGAAAGCAATATCCATAGCAAAAGCCTCAGATTAAAAGGGGGAGCCTTTGAAAACCCAACATGGTTCCGCAACCGGGAAATTCGGAACGGAGATGAAAGGAAATGTACAAAAATGGTGTGGAAGTATTGCCTCCGGATTGGCCGGAATGGTCAGACGGTTTTTGGAAACTGCCTGGAAAGCAATAGATGGATTAAAAGAAATGATACACGACAAAGATAGTACCAATCTGACACATGAGCCATTTTACAAGGGGTATTTTTGCGATGAGGCGGCTTTCAGGGGCTTTAAAACCTGAAATACCCTACAATTGCGGGGAAATGAGATCAATTTGTAGATTTTTTACTTTTTTAATGCGCAAAGCGTCCCATCTTTCGTTTCTAATATTGTTTGCCCCCAAACGAAATCCACTTATATTTGTTCATTCAATGCTGTACCTCAATGGTGAATTTGAAGCGCATCCTGCGCACTTTTGATTTTGAAAAAACAATAACGGACATGAAATTGAAATCGTCCCTGGTGCTTTTCTCTTTTATCGGAATCGCCGGCATCGCCCTTTTGGTCAACCGGATGCACCTTCATTCCGCAGATCCCAACCCGGAGAAGGAATCGGCCTTGATTCATGCCATCCTGCAAGGCCTTTCAACCTTGCACTTTCAGCCAAAAAACATTGATGATCAATTCTCCAAACAGGTGTATAGCCTGTATCTCAAAGACATTGACAACGCGAAACGCTTTTTTACCAAAGCTGACATAGACCAACTGAAAGGCTATGAACTGAAACTCGATGATGAAGCCAACGCAGGTACATTCGAGTTTTTCAATCGCTCCATTGAACTGTTGGATCAATCTTTGGTCAAAACTCAGGCCTGGTACCGGGATATATTGGCCAAACCACTCGATTTTTCTAAAAATGAAAACCTGGAGTCGGATCCCAAAAAGACAGAGTGGGCAAAAGATGATGCGGAACTGCGCGCCCGATGGGAAAAATGGATGAAGTATGAAGTGATCAGCCGTATTACCGATGAGCAGGAAAAGCAGGGTAAACCCGATTTCAAAGGTACCCCAAAAACATTTGAGCAACTCGAAAGTGAACAAAGGGGGAAAGTGCTGGATACCTACGACAAATGGTACAAACGCTTGATGAAGGCAAGCAGGGCCGACCGTCTTGAATTATATTTGAATGCCATTACCAATGTGTTTGACCCCCATACCGGGTACTTCTCGCCAAAAGACAAAGAAAATTTCGATATTCAAATGTCGGGCAAACTAGAAGGTATTGGCGCCCGTTTGCAGAGCGATGGAGAGAAAACCAGCGTTACTGAAATCGTAACTGGCGGACCGGCATGGAAACAAGGCGTATTGGGCGTAAAAGATGTGATTCTCAAAGTTGCACAAGGCGATGATGAACCCGTTGATGTAATGGGTTGGGAAATCGATGATGTGGTGTCTAAAATTCGGGGGCCCAAAGGGACCGTGGTGACACTTACCGTTCAAAAACCCGATGGTACTGAAAAAGTGATCAAAATAACCCGCGATGTGGTGCTGATGGAAGAAGGCTTTGCCAAGTCGCTCATCATCAAGGCACATGACAACGACCCTGAAAAAATCGGGTTCATTTACCTGCCTAAATTTTACGCCGACTTCACACCGCAGGGCGCCACATCCTGCGCCGCCGATGTAGCCAAAGAAATTGAAAAATTAAAAGCAGAAAAGGTGAAGGGTATCATCCTCGACCTGCGCGGAAACGGCGGAGGATCCCTGCGCGATGTGGTACAAATGTCGGGACTGTTTATTGAAGAAGGACCCATTGTTCAGGTAAAAAACCGCTCTAAAACCCCCGATATCATGCGCGACAACGACAACCGGGTGCAATGGGGCGGCCCTTTGGTGGTTATGGTGAATGGATTTAGCGCCTCCGCATCCGAAATCCTTGCAGCTGCCATGCAGGATTATCACCGCGCCGTAATTGTTGGCTCTACCGCTACTTATGGCAAAGGTACCGTTCAACGCTTCCTGGATCTTGACAACGCAACCCGCGATGAATCGGTGAAACCGCTTGGCGATATGAAGGTTACCATTCAGAAATTTTACCGAATTACCGGCAAAACAACCCAATTGGATGGCGTTACGCCCGATGTCATTTTGCCCGACTTTTACAATTACATCGATCTGGGGGAAAAAGAAAATGATTATCCCCTCGAATCTACCACCATTCCTGCGGTGGCTTACAGCCAAAACACATACCAGGTGGCCGATTTATCTAAATTAAAAGCGGCCAGCAATGCCCGCGTTGAAAAAGACGAGACCTTTAAAAAGGTAAATGAAAATGCAGTTCGTTTGCGCAAGCAGAAGGATCAAACAAGCTTCCCGCTCGAAATGAACAAATACAAGATGTGGAACAAACGGCAGGATGAAGAGGCCGCCCAATATGAAAATCTGTTTAAACCTATTGACGGGTTCGTACTGGAAAACCTGAGCGCCGATATGCCGCAAATTCAGGCAGACACCTCGCGCGCCGCGCGAAACGAAGGTTGGATCAAAGACAAAAAGAAAGACATCCAATTGTTCGAAACCTACCGCATCATTCAAGATATGATCAAGATGGATGCACTGGCTGGCAAACAATAAAAATAGTGAAAAATGGGCCGCATCCCCCGGATGCGGCCCATTTTTTAGGGCCGATCCATCAAACGGAGCGCTTCCCGGCGCGTAAGCGGCGCCAATGCATGCGATTCCACAAACATTCGCACCGCATCGGGGTTGGTGCGTGAATATTGCCGCAATGCCCATCCGGCGCCTTTTTGAAGGAAAAATTCTTTTGAACCCGCAATCCGGGAAATATAGGAAAACAGCAGGTCGAAATCGGTTTTTTCCTTGTATGTCAATTGGAAAATGATGGAAACCCGCTGAAGCCAGATGTTTCCAGAGTCCATCCAACGGGCTGTTACAGGCTTTATCTGCATGGGAAAACGCTTGAAGTACATGCCCGTCAATTTGGCGATCCAGTCTACCGTATCCCACCAGGATTTTTGCACAATTAAGCCTTCCAGTAAATCAATGTCCTTGACTTCAAGTTTTTTAATGGATTTTTCCAGCAAAGTAAGCGCAAAATACTGCAACTCTCGTTGGTCCTGATCGTAACACAATTGAATCAATTTATGCAGCGTTTCTCCTGTTGGGATGCCCCGATTTTCCAGGATTTCACGAACGAGCGCATTTCTTTGAGGCGTTTTAATGCCAAAAAAATCAAATTGATTGCGCATATAGGCAATTTGCCCCTGTGCAATATCCGGGTGACCAAACGCCTGGAATCGTTGGATAATTTCCTGAAGGTACAATTCTGGTGTGAAAACCATGGTGCGTAAAAATTTTCAAACAAGGTATGGGAAATGTAAGAAATCTGCTGAATTGGATGAAAAGCCGTTCCTTTGCAGTCCGCAAATTTTCCATTTTTTTTGATTCAAACCGATCTTACAATGAAACATGTATTTTTATTGGGTGCGGCATGCTGTCTTTTGCTGGGCTCCTGTGCCGTAAAAC
The DNA here is from genome assembly GCA_018969455.1 of Bacteroidota bacterium. Taxonomy (GTDB): domain Bacteria; phylum Bacteroidota; class Bacteroidia; order Chitinophagales; family Saprospiraceae; genus M3007. Next base: position 5,722 of record JAGWYI010000150.1, read on the forward strand.
CCAAAGCAAGTTTTATCCTGCCCGTAAAAAAAGTAACAGCGCCCACCACGGTTTCCTTTACCAATACCTCGGTTAAAGCCGAAGGGTATATGTGGGATTTTGGCGACGGTGGCACTTCTTCGGAAATGAATCCCAGCCACCGATACACCCATTCGGGCAATTACACCGTCACACTCAAAGCCACAAAAGGCAATAAATCTGTTCTATACAAACAAATGATTCAAGTTACCGCTCCCGATCGCTGCCTGGTGGAAATAGAAACCCCCATGGGCACCATGTTGGCCGAATTGTACAATGTGACCCCGAAACACCGCGATAATTTTGTAAAACTCGCAGAAGAAGGCTATTTCGATGATCTTCTTTTCCATCGCGTAATTAGCGGATTCATGATCCAGGGGGGCGATCCCAACTCCCGCAATGCCAAACCCGGCCAAAGCCTGGGTTTCGGCGGACCCAATTACCTCATTCCAGCCGAATTTGTGGATACGCTGGTACACCTCAAAGGCGCCATCTGTGCCGCTCGTACCAGCAATGCAGAAAAAAAATCAAGCGGCTCCCAGTTTTACATTGTACAGGGCGCGCCCGTTAGCTCCGATTTGCTCAACCAGATTGAAGCTTCCCGCGGCTTTCACTACACGCCAGAACAACGCGCAGCTTATTCCACCATTGGCGGAACCCCCCATTTAGACCGGGAATATACCGTATTCGGACGCGTAATTGAAGGGCTGGACGTTATTGATAAAATCGCCTCAACGCCTACTGGCGCGGGAGATCGACCTACTAGCGATGTTAAGATGAAAGTGCGGGTTATAAAATAATGAAAGCGAAAAATTTCGCATACCCGCTCCATTTTTTCCTTTACGTTGCATGGAAAAGGCTCTAGCGAACTGTTTCAAGTTGCTGAATGCAGCCTGCATATCGGCGGAATTACTTGCTGCTATTCCGGCAGCACTCAGCCTAACCTAAAGCACCCGAATGCCGGGCATATTATGCACAACAAGCCATTGTCGAAACCCAACCAGGTTCCCATTTTTTGGCAGGCACTTCTCAGCATGTGCATCCTGTGCCCGGCCATGCTTTGGGCGCAATCAACCGCTCGCGATACCACTCAAAAACTACAAATCGAAACCGCTTTATTGGTAGAGGGTTTTGCCAAAAACGGGCATGAATCACGCAAATTGAGCGGAAATGTGCGTTTAAGGCAGGAAAAAACGCTTATTTATTGTGATACTGCCCTCATTGATGATGTGACCGATAATGCCGTGCTGCGTGGGAATGTTGTCATTGAGCAGGGCGATACGGTAAAAGTATTTGCCGATTCGGCCCTTTATATTGCACAGATTAAAACCAGCGATTTGTTTGGGAATGTGGTGCTGCTCAATGGCCGCCAGGAATTATTTACCGAAAAGCTTCGGTATGACATGGCCCATAAAATAGCAACCTACCATACCGGCGCAACCATGAGCAATGGAAAAAGCCAGGTTGTGAGCAAACACGGATATTACCACGTAAACGACAATATTGTGTATCTGAAAGGGGATGTGTTGGTGACCGACCTCGAATTCACCATGCGTACAGATACTTTGCAATTTAAAACGGATGAGCAGATCGTGCAGTTTGTGGCCCCAAGTCTGATCAGCCAACGCAAAAGCAAAATATACACCGAAGGTGGGTTTTACGACATCGAACAGGGCTTTGCTGAATTTGACAAAAATCCGCAATACGAAAAAGAAGGGCAAAAAGGCCGCGCCCAACGTATGCGGTACACTGGCAACAGCAAAGAATACACGCTGGAAGGAGACGCATTTATTGATGACCCCGTAAAAGGGCAAAAGGTAAATGCCGATGTGGTGCGATACAATTCGGAAACGGAAGCAACTGTGTTAAAAGGAAACGCTCACTTTCAAGACAGCATCCGGGATATTACCGGCGCCGAAATCCGGTACAATGGAAAAAACAAAGATTTCCATCTTACAGGACGTGGCAAGGTGGTGGATATGCCCAATACCATTGAGGCCGATTCGCTTAGTTTTAACGATGAACTGGGAAATGGCTTGGCCATCGGAAACGTCGTTTTTGAGGATACGGTAAGCCACTACACCATATTATCATACCGTCTGGATTATAACAAAAGGAGCGAGTATCTGAATGCCTACGGCGGATTTGGAGGGACAGACCGCCCGCTGATGAAAAGTGTAGTGGATCGGGATACCCTTTTCCTGAGCGCCGATACCCTGGTCTCTTTCAAGCCCGACAGTGCCAATGATGCGCGATTGTTGTTGGCGCACCGCGATGTACGCATTTTTAAGCACGACCTGCAGGCGATTTGCGATTCGCTGAGTTTTAATTCGGCAGACTCCATTTTTTACTTTTACAAATTGGATAGTTTGCATCAGCCCATTTTGTGGAGCGACACATCCCAGTTTTCAGGAGATACCTTGCGTTTACGTATGAAAAACAGCAAACCCGACAAATTGTGGCTGATGCAACATGCATTTGTGGTGAATTCGGAAGAGGGGGTATTGTTCAATCAGGTAAAAGGACGCAATATTTCAGTCCAATTTCGGGATTCGGAGGCCAGGGAAATGTATGTAAATGGCAATGCAGAGGCAATTTATTACGCCTTAGACGAGAAGGGGGCCTACATTGGCATGAATCAAACCGCCTGCTCGGAAATGCGCTTGTATTTTAACAACAAGAAAGTAGAGTCTATAAAATTTTACAATGAACCTTCCGGCAAATTTTCTCCCATGGATAAAGTTGGGAAAGAAAATAAACCGCTGGACGGTTTTTTTTGGGAACAAA
>JAGWYI010000151.1 GCA_018969455.1 Bacteroidota bacterium
AAAAGAAAAATGGAGATAACACCTATTTTAATCGCAATTTCCACATCGAACCCACCAACCTGTGTGTGTATGATTGCAAATTTTGCTCTTACTCCCGCCTGATTAAACAGCGCAATGATGCCGGCGCATGGGCATACTCCCTCGAGGAAATGCTCCAAATCGTATATCAATATGACAATAAACCGGTTACGGAAGTACATATCGTCGGGGGCGTTCTGCCGCAGTACGACCTGGATTTTTATAAAAATCTGTTTTCTTCCATAAAAGCACACCGCCCCGAATTGCATGTAAAAGCCTTAACTCCTGTTGAATACCATTATATATTCAAAAAAGCCAAAATTTCCTACGAGGAAGGCATGAAACAAATCAAAGAGGCGGGTTGCGACAGCCTTCCCGGTGGAGGCGCCGAAATTTTTCACCCCGAAATAAGGGAACAAATTGCCGCCGATAAATGCGATGCCGAACAATGGCTCCGCATTCACGAAATTTGGCACGGACTCGGGATGCGCTCAAATGCTACCATGTTATACGGCCATATTGAACAATTCTGGCATCGCATAGATCATCTTGAACGCCTGCGCCAACTACAAGATAAAACCGGTGGATTTCAAACGTTTATCCCCTTAAAGTTTCGAAATCAGGACAATCAGATGAGCCATATCCCGGAAAGTACCACAGTAGAAGACCTGCGCAATTATGCAGTAAGCCGAATTTATCTCGACAATTTTGACCACATTAAAGCCTATTGGCCTATGATTGGCCGCCAAATCGCCCAAATGTCGATGGCCTTTGGCGTAGATGACATGGATGGCACCATTGATGACACGACCAAAATTTACAGCATGGCAGGCGCAGAAGAACAAAATCCGGCACTAACAACCCAACAATTGGTGGATTTGATTCGAAAAGTAGGTAGAAAACCCATAGAACGCGATACCCTTTACAACGTGTTACAGGATTATTCCGATACCGTTTTCGAAGAAGATACACAATTTCGTGGATACATAGAACTTCCCGTTATATCCAATTGATTGATTAATTTCAGATTTAACATGCTGATTTACTTTTTGCGTCATGGCGAAACAGAATACAACCGCCTCGGCATAGTTCAAGGCAGCGGTGTCGACACCGATTTGAATGAAACCGGCAGGGCGCAGGCACAGGCTTTTTTTGAAACTTATCGGGAAATGAATTTTCAATTGATGGTTTGTTCGGCATTGAAACGAAGCCGTCAAACCCTCGATCCTTTCCTCGAAACCGGTATTCCCCTGATCGAAAATCCGGATATTAACGAAATAGGGTGGGGCGATCACGAGGGCAAATCCAGTACACCCGAACGCACTAAAGTATATGAGTGGATGGTGAATGAGTGGAAAAATGCCAATTACAAGGCCTCCCTTCCCAATGGCGAAACTGCCGAGAACCTGGCTCTGCGCTTAAATCGGTTTATTGATTGGCTGAAAACCAAACCCGCCGATCGTCTTTTGGTGTGTACCCACGGCCGTACCTTACGTGCACTCATTACGCTTCTCAAAGGCCTGGAACTTTCTGAAATGGAAGCTACCCGGCATGCCAACACAGGTTGTTATGTGGTGGAACTTCAGGATGGACGCTTTCACATTACCATGGAAAACAGCACAGCTCACCTGATGAATGCAGGTATTTTGTAAAAAAACAAGCGCCATGATCCGTATTTCTGCTGTCAGCTACCTCAATACAAAGCCTTTTATTTATGGCTTGTATAAAAGTCCGATTGGTGAAAAAGTGGAATTAAGCCTTGATATTCCCGCACTCTGTGCAGAAAAACTGCGCAATCAGCAAGCCGATCTGGTACTTTCTCCTGTGGCCATTATTCCCATGCTGCCTGAAGCGCATTTGGTATCTGAGTTTTGCATCGGATCGGTACAGTCCGTTAAAACGGTATGTATTTATTCCGAAGTGCCCTTGCAAGAAATTAAACAAATATTCCTCGATTTTCATTCCCGAACTTCGGTTCAACTCGTTCAGGTACTTTGTCGAAATTACTGGCAGGTTTTTCCCGAGTTTTTGCCAGCATCAGAACATTACCTGAGCCAAATCAGGGGAGAAACGGCGGGTTTGGTAATTGGCGACCGCACGATCGGGCTTGATCAACGCTTCTCTTATGTGTATGATTTGGGTGAGGCCTGGACGGCCTGGACGGGACTTCCTTTTGTGTATGCGGCTTGGGTAAGCACCAAACCCCTGGAGCCCGAGTTTGTACGTGCATTTAACGAAGCCCTCCAACTTGGCCTTGATCATTTGCCAGAGTTGATAAAAATTTTACCCAGTTATCCGAATTTCGACTTGAACGACTATTTCAGAAACAACATTAGTTATCAACTCGACGATGCCAAATGGTCAGGATTGAACCGTTTTCTGGGTATTTTGGCTGGCGAATCGGGCTATAAACTCCATCGAAATGTTGCGGCCCCGACATTCTGATCCGCACATCCAAAAGAATCAGAACTTTCTTTCCTTCAAACGGTTTATTGTACAACGCTGTTCTGGAAACAGCTACTGTTTTTCTGTATTGGATGTTGATGATTGAAAAGGCATATTTGCTTCACGCTGCCAAGTTTTGCGTATGACGATCGTGATGAATCAGAAAAAATCAATTCGGATTTATCCGCAAAATCCTGCAAATTCTGGGATTTAATGCGCTTCGAGGCTTCAAAACAGTTTCTCTGTCCTTTTTAATTGCCTGATTTTCAAAATACAGAAGACCAAATTATTCATTTTCAACCTTACCTTTCATGATGCAAAATATGGAAACTGCCATCCTGGGTGGCGGCTGCTTTTGGTGTATCGAACCTTTATTTCAAGACCTTAAAGGTGTCATTCGTGTAGAAAGCGGGTACACAGGTGGTACAATTGAAAACCCGAGCTATCAAGCGGTATGTACGGGCACAACCGGCCACGCAGAAGTGATCAAAATTGAGTTCGACCCTGCTCAAATCGGCTTTTCAGAATTATTAGAAGTGTTTTTTACCTTTCACGACCCTACAACCCTGAATCGACAGGGGAATGACATCGGCACACAATACCGTTCGGTCATTTTTTACCAAAACGAACAACAAAAGGTGGAAGCAACGGCTTTTATTCAAGGCCCCGCCAAATTGATGTGGAACGACCCGATTGTAACCGAAATTGCGCCCGCAGCACCCTACTATCCCGCAGAATCTTACCATCAAAATTATTACAAAAACAATCCCAATCAATCGTATTGTGCTTTCGTAATAACGCCTAAAGTGCTGAAATTCAGAAAGGCGTACCAACAAAAACTCAAGTCAAATGCCTGATTTTGAAATGCCCAAGCGGTTTGGCTCCGGTTTTTTTGTATCATTTCTTGATGCAGTGCAATTTATACCAGGATTCGCCGGATTTTGAAGATAAATCAGGATGGATTGTGATGATTTATAAAGATTGTTAAGCACAAAATCTGGCGGTGTAAAGTATATAAACAGATGCTACACTTTTTCCCGGTAGCATCTGTTTTTTCAATTACCAGCTTGGATGACTTGCCTGCAAAGGCTGTGTTTTCAAGCGCCTGCAGTTTCCGTGGAAATTGCGTTATTTGTAATTAGTTTATATCTTTGCAAGCAAAATAAACAATTTATCATGGTTTTCAGCGACAAAACGCATTTACTGGCACGAATCGAGGAAGCGCTCGACTCCATCAGGCCTCACCTTTTGGTAGATGGTGGAAATGTTGAATTGGTAGATGTTACCAAGGAGATGATCGTGCTTGTACGCTGGATGGGCATGTGTGAATCCTGCAACATGTCGACCATGACCCTGCGCGGTGGTTTGATGCACACCATTCAGAGCAAAATACCAGAAATCATGGGTGTGGAAGCCGTCAATGGTGCGGAACTTCCGAATCTGGAACTTACCAATTAAATCTTGCCTGCAATTTTATAAAATTCCGGTCACCCACAATATTGGAGCTGGTCACGGCACGTGTTTGAAGGGTTTGTTCGTATCGTCCTTCCAATCGGAACCATTTGTTTACCCTCCAGGTCAAGTTAAGGTACCACCGTGTTCCTCTTCCCGAGAAAGCAGGGATAGAGACCGCGGAAAATAAATCATTTTCATAGGAATACACCCGTGCATCGTAATTGTCGGTATCGTACACGGCATACCGAAAACTGCCGGAAACCGGAAATCCGGGCGGTTTGCAGAGCACTTCCTGATACGCTATAAACCCTTTTTTCTTTGGGTTGTCAGTAGGGGTAATGGTCGTCCATTCGACCCGGGAACGCATTTCCAGGGCACTGCTTAATTTGTAGCCTGCATGCAAACGAAAACGCTCTCGCCGGTTTTCAATCAAACCCGTATAGCCTTCCAGATTGCTATCGCTCTGCTTCGTTTCTGAAAAATAGAGAAAATACGCCGAAAACGTTTTGTTTTTGGTCCATAAAATGCGTGCAAGCTGTTCATGACCATGCGAAGGCGCGCTCACTCCGAATCGCAACCATGGGTGCTGCCACACATCGGTGTACAGATTAATTTGCACCCTTCGTATCCACCTAATATCAGCGCCCAGGTACAATCCATGTTCATTCGATGCGCCGCTCACTTCGGCAAAGGGGTTTCCATAAATCGTTTGATATTTTTCAGACAAGTTTCGATGCAAGAGGGAAAAAGTCACATGTCGATCGGGGGAGAACAACAATCCGTTTACGGCGGCCAGGGCGCCATTTTGGCTTTGCGCCAGCTCTCCAAAAATCAGCCAGTTGCGATACCGCCAATTATAATCGACACTACCTGCCCACAGCGATTTCCCCTGAAAGGCGTACTTGCGGTAAGGCGCCAGATTAGACATCCAGGGCTTGTCGTACACGATGTAAAGCGAATTTAAAGACACCTGTCCGGTTTTCCAGTTATAAGTTGCTGATACTCCGCCGACATTTTCTCTCAAGGATTTTTCATCTTCAATTTCGGAAGGTGTTCGATGCAAACCCGAGGTTTGAAGGGAGCTAAAGGCAATTTCATTGGTATTTTGGTTCGATGTATCGGGATATTGAATGTTTCCGTCGCGTAGTCGGCTGGAAAACAGCGCGGTTAATTCCAGGTGTTTTCCCAGCGTGAGGGTTGTGGCTACTCCACGGAAGAAATAGGTTTCACCGAAGGCATTGTAACCGTTTAGTTTGCGGCCGCCTCGGGCAATGGTCGTTGTTTCGGCCGATTTTCCAGGTGCGAAACCGGTTTGCAACAACAGTCCTTGTCCGAATCGAGCCGAATAGTCGCCAACAGCCAGGGTTTTTACCCATCTATTTACGTTTTGTCCGAAAAGGTGTGCGCTGTAAAAGTCGAATCCCGATTTATTGCTGCCTCGAAAAACGGCTTCGCCCGGGTCGCTTTCTGCGGTAAATCCGAAGCGGAGTCGATTGTCGAAGCTGTGCCGAAATCGGAACGCAAGGGCATTTGCTTCCCCCTCTGCACGGCCAGCATAGGTAAAGAGATCAGGGCGTCCCCAGCGCATTAACAATTCGTTATCACCCCGATATAGTCCTTGCCAGATGCTTCGGTTTCGGGCATCGAGGCCATTGCGTACTTCCCCGAAATTGAGCAGGCGTCGGATGTCGGAAACATCCAACTCTGGAACGGCTTGCAGTTCGAATTCATTCAAAAAGGGCCCGAATTGTGTGCGATATTGAATAAATTCATCCACCTGCAGTTCATTGAGAAAGCGGAGATCCATGAGGGTTTCCTTGCTTACCTTGTTGAGATCGAACCGCTTGTTTTTATATTGTTCAAGGAGTTCCAGGTAGAGTTGTGCATCCGATTCCGTGGCCGATTCGTTGTCCCGGAAAAAGTTTTCCAGTAACTCTCCGGTACTTTGTTCGTCAGATTGTGCGAATAAATGGGAATTGGAAGTCAAGCCCAGGAAAAAAAGCAGAAACAGGCCCCAATTAAACAAAGAGAAGCCCATAAGTTCGGGCCTGGTGATAGAGGACAGCGCAGATGTAGTTCGAGGCGTAGCCGGAATCATGTGTTCGGTTTTTTTTGCCGAAACAATGATAGGGTGAAAATTTCGTTTAAATCGAAATTTTTAAGAATGTAATAATAAAAAAACCTACGGAGGGCTGAACTCGATTGGCAAACCGTACTTTTGCAACAATTTTCTCACCAATCTCAACATTTTTAAACATGAAAAAAACTGTTTTGAGTATTCTCTTCGGGGCGGCAATGGTCCTGTTCATGGCCTCTTGTGGCGAAAAATTGCTTACACCTGAGCAGGTGCAGGCAGAAATCAACAAAGGTTTTGAAGCCGGCAAGGCAGCGGTTGAAAGCGAAATGAATGCCAAATGCGATGCCGAGTTTGAAGCTCTTGTTACAGAAAAATTGGGTATGATTAAACAGGCTGCTGCTGCTGGTAGTGTAATTGAACCTCCTACCGATGTTAAATTGAAATAATGCACCAAAACTTTCACTAAAAAAATCCATTTCCATGCATAAGAAATTTCTTTTCGCAAGTATTTTGGCTGTCGCCGGCTTTGTAACCCTCACTGCATTTGGCGCTAAAACATTGGCTGAGCAAAAGGCAGAAATTGACCTGGCTGTAAAATCAAAACTGGAAGAATTACGTGCTGAAAAAATCGCAGAATGCGATGGACGAGCAAAAGAGGAAGCAAAACGTCGTTTTGCCGAAGAACAAGGCGCAACACCTGCAACCGAACCTGTTGCCCCAACGGCTACTAAAAAGCCCATTAAAAAAGGCAATTCAAAAGGCCCGAAAGTAGATCCACTGCCACAGCCTGCCAAACCTACAGATCCGGCTCAGGCTAAGAAAGACAAAACTGCTGGAGCGCCACAAATCAATACAGAGGAGAAAAAAGCAAAAACAGCGGGTGAGCCAACTGCTCCTGTGCAAAATACCAATGCCAAGCGCAGCAAAACTGCAGGCAACGCAGGCGGAAATTAATTCCTCCTTTTCCATTACAAAAAAAACGGCAGCACCCGATCGGGTACTGCCGTTTTTTTGTAGTATGATCAACTTAGTTCTTTGTAAATGTAACGGTGTTGCAGGTGTTGGTAACAATCGGGCTACCAGGTGTTTCATCCGTAACGGTGTATGAAACATTAATTTTTACAGGGGTAGAGGTAGTTACAATGGTGCCAGAGCCCACGATGTAAATGTTATCGCCATCTGGTTGCTGACGCGCAATGGTCAGGGTATTGCCAGAAACCGTTGCTACCACAGATTTAGCAAAACCGCCAGAAGCAACAGGACCGTATACGCCGTTCATTTTTACTTCGTTGATGTTAACACCCGCAATGATGCCAACAGGATAAGGCGTAGCAGTACCTGAGTTGGAGCAAGTTTCATTCACAGTGTAGTTGCCTAAAAACTTGTCGCGAGTGGCAACCGTGCAATTGCCATCCTTGTCTTTTTCATAACCGAGGTCGCATTCGCAAGTGCCATCCAGACAGGTACCGTTGCCGCATTTAGTAGTATCGCAGCTGTCACCGCAAGCTGTTGCAAACAACAAAAAAGCGCCCAACAGGGCTGGCAAAATAAATAGTTTTTTGCTCATTTTTGGTTAAAAATTTGTGTAATGTGAGAGAATCAGTTTTCACGGCAAAAGTAATAAATTACCATGACATGGAATGCTTGGACGCAATTTCAAGGACGATGTAACGCACTTTTTAGGATTTTATTAGGAGAATTAGCTATAAATTAAGATTTCATCACATGCTTAATCGATCAATATACGCTCAATAGCCACTTGGTCCCCGGATACCAGCCGCAAATAATAGACGCCCGGCACGATGCTTTCCGGCACTTCAAAGCTGAATGGCATGCCGGGCACCCAATCGTATTGTAATGTCGCAACCAATGCGCCGGCTTCATTAAATACATTCAACATAACTGCGCTTTTATTGGACAGGAAGTGCTCGGCTCCCTGAATCATAACCCTTGAGCCCGCTTTTGCAGGCATAGGCTGTATCGTTAAATGCATTTGTATTTTCGGATCCAAAACGTGCACTGGTTCGGTGATAGTCGCGCAATTGGTCCTGGTGCAACCCAGTTTATCGGTCAAAGTAAGGCAATATGTTCCGGGCGCCAGATTGTTCAGGTGGTCTTCTGTGCTTCCGTTCGACCAGGAATAAGCATAAGGCGGAAATCCGCCGAGGGCAAGTACCGATATGTTGCCATCATTGGAGCCAGGCGCGCTGCATTCGTTGTAGGTGAGGAACAAATTAAGTTCCGGGTATGGCAAAAGCGTGATTTCTGTGGTCACAGAAAAGGTACAACCATTTTGGTCTGTCACTTGTGTCACAACCGAAGGGTAGGGGGGCGGACCAGTCAATTCATAGTTGTACACCGGGTTGCTGCCCACCAGTATTCCATTGACAAACCAGGCCCAATTTTTAATGTAAGCCAATCCGGTAAAGGCCGTTAAAGCAATCGTAGCGGGAAATTGGTTGCAATATCCTCCAATCTGGGTTTTATCAACACCCCAGTCTAAAGCAGGCGGT
>JAGWYI010000152.1 GCA_018969455.1 Bacteroidota bacterium
CGCTTTAACACTGAGTTCCAGATGTTCTGCTATTTCGGAATAGGTCATTTTTTCTACCCGATTCATCAAAAAAACAAGTCTTTGGCCTTCCGGGAGTTTTGCCAGCGCCTTTTCCAGTTTTTCCTGAAATTCCTGTGCCTCCAAATCAAAGTCGGCCGCGGGTGCATGGCCTTCCGGGAGAGCAGCCTGTACATTTTGAAATTTGAATTTTACCTGATTGTGGCGCATTTCGTCGAGGAAAAGATTGTTGGCCACAGCATACAGGAAACTTTTGGCCTTCTCGGGAGGGACGTCCTTACAGTTCTTCCACATCCTTAGAAAAGCTTCCTGCGCATAATCCTCCGCATTGTCCCAGTTGCCCGATTTATAATACAAAAAACGCCTCAAGGCGCCTGCAAACTGCATAAACAGGGCCTGAAATGTATCTGGATGGCAGGTATTTGAATGCATGATCGTGCGAAAGTAGGTAAGTTTTTAGCTTGTCTGTGCCTTTCTTCTGGATATAATTGGAAAAGAACGCGGTTTTTTCCTGTTTGTTTTCCATCCTCCATACAGCGGCTTGCCATTGATTTAAGCAAAATACAGCGAAATATCCTTATCTTGCTACGCCACGGTGTTCCAGAAACCGCTCCGAGACCATATGCTAAGTTGAGACGGAACAAAAGCACGCTTTAAGGAGCACTTTTTAGCCTTAAAAACAATTTCTTAAGACAACGACATGGCCCTACATCGGGGTATACTTTATGCCGCCAGATTTTGTGCATAACGATTTATATAAATCATTTTAAATCATCGTAATCCATCCTGGTTTATTCACAAAATCCGGCAAACCCTGGTATAAGTCAAATGGATTCATGCAATATTTGCAAAACGAATAAAAAAGAACAATTTGCGGTAGGGTATATTTCTGTTGCTTCGTTGTATTATGGTGTTACCCTCAAGGCAGCATGTTTCATCCTATAAATTGTCAGCCTATGCATTTAAAAGATCGCCGTACCTTTCTTATGCCACATCGAGGCAAACACCAGCATAAAATGCAGCTGGTTGCCAAAACAGATGATGCGCCTGCCCTTTCGCTGGAGCGTTTCGAGTCGCTGCGTCAAACACGGGCGCTCAATCCGCCTGTTTCGGGCCTTGAACCCTACGCAGGCCCCTGGACGCGTGCAGAAGTTACGCATTTATTGCGCCGAACACTTTTTGGCGCTACCCAGGAAGATGTGACTTTTTTTGCGGGGCTTGATTTGAACCAATCGGTGGCCATTTTGCTCGATTCCACCTATACCCCGCCCGCCCCTCCAGTAAATGATTACAACAGCAGCGATTTCACCGATCCGGATATTCCGTTTGGACAAAGCTGGGTAGATGCTTTTTACAATCCGGAGGCCGAAGGCTATCGCATTGAGAGTTTACGTGCCTGGTGGCTGCGTCGAATGATGAATCATGAGCGCAACATTCGCGAAAAGATGACGCTTTTTTGGTATAATCACATCCCGGTACAGTTTTCCCAGGTGTTCTCGGGGGGGCATTTATATCGGTATCAGGAAAACCTGCGAAGCCATGCTTTGGGCAATTTCAAAGAGCTGGTGCGGGCGGTAACCATAGATCCGGCCATGCTGTTTTTTTTGAACGGCTATGTCAATTCGGTTTATGCGCCAGATGAAAATTATGCCCGGGAAATACAAGAGTTGTTTGTGATCGGGAAAGATTTGCCCCAATATTACACCGAGGATGATGTAAAGGCAGCAGCCCGATTACTTACCGGATGGCGCATAGGAACCAATTTTACGTCTTATTTTGACCCAAATGCGCACGATAAGCAAGACAAACAGTTTTCTGCATTTTATGGAAACCGGCTTATAAAAGGGAAGGCAGGGGTTGCCGGAGGGCCAGCCGAGCTGGATGAATTTCTGGATATGCTGTTTGACCACAACGAGGCCGCCCGTTTTGTATGCCGCAAATTATACCGGTTTTTTGTTTATCATGGTATAGATGCCCAAACAGAACAACAGGTCATTGCTCCTTTGGCCGATATTTTCCGAAGCAACAATTACGACATCTTGCCCGTTTTGGAAACCTTGTTCAAAAGCGCGCATTTTTTTGATGTGTTGAATCGAGGCGCCATTATAAAAAGCCCCTTGGATGAGGTGGTAGGGTATCTGCGGCAAATGAAAATAAACCTGCCGGGTGCGGCCGACCTCACCGACACCTTTTATATGTGTTACGTCCTGAATTTTTTACTCAATGACCTCATGCAAATTCCGGGCGATCCGCCCAATGTGGCAGGTTGGCAGGCTTATTACCAAAAACCCGTGCTGGACAAACTGTGGATCAACAGTTCGACCTTACCTCGTCGCGGCCAAATCAATGAGTATCTGTTGTTTGTAGGGCTTTATGGCGCCAATAATGTGGCGCAGGCCAACGTACTGGAATTCACCAAAAGTTTGACAAATCCGGGAGATCCCGACCAATTAATTTCAGAAGTTCATGGGCTCCTGCTGGGGTTACCTGTTTCTGCCGATGTTGCGGCCTACCACAAATCCATTTTATTGTCAAACTTGCCATCAGCCTACTATTGGACGCTGGCCTGGGATGCATACCTGGCAAATCCTGACGATGCCATCCTGAAGGGAGAAGTCGAAAACCGATTAAAAATCCTGTACCACGTGATTATTCAATCGGAAGAATATCAACTTGCCTGATTCACCTGTTTAAAGAATTTCCCATGCAACGCAGAAAATTTTTAAAAAATATAGGCGCCGGAGTAGCCATTCCTTCCCTCCTGAGTGGTTTTGGGGTAAAAGCATATGCAAACAGCCCGCTTTCTCCCTTTTTTAGTGCTTTAAGCACAGATACCGATCATGTATTGGTCATGATTCAACTGTCTGGCGGGAACGACGGCTTAAATACGCTTGTGCCAATTAATCAATACGACAACCTGGCAAAAGGGCGCCCTGAGGTGATTTTGCCGAAAAACAAATTGCTTGCTTTGAGCGGCAACGACACCCTGGGTTTTCACCCCGCGTTGGGCGGTTTGCGCGATTTGTACGATAACGGCAACCTGCGCATCGTGCAGAATGTAGGCTATCCCAACCCGAATTTGAGCCATTTCCGATCTACCGATATCTGGATGTCGGGATCCGATTCCAATGAATATTTTTCCTCCGGGTGGGCTGGGCGTTACCTGAACTATGAATACCCCAATTTCCCCAACGGATATCCCAATGCCGACATGCCGCATCCGCTGGCAATTGAAATCGGAACAGCCATGTCGATGAGTTTAATGGGGCCTCAAACGGGAATGGGCTATGTAATTTCCAATCCGGATGAATTTTACAATTTGATCAGCGGTGTACAATCGCCGGCGCCCGGCACGCCGGCTGGTGAACAACTGGCTTATATTCGCCTCATCGCCCAGCAATCGCGCACCTATGCGCAAACCATTGTGAGTGCTTCGGGTAATGTTGCCCAGCAATCGGCCTATCCCGACACCGGACTTGCTGCCAAATTAAAAATTGTGGCACGATTGATTGCGGGCGGATTGAAAACCCGGATGTATCTGGTAAACATCGATGGCTTTGATACCCATGATGCCCAGGTCGACCCGAATGATCATACCCTGGGTGCACACGCCAGTTTGTTGCAGGAGTTGGGCGATGCAATTGCTGCTTTTAGTGCCGATTTGAAATTTTTAGGCGTTGATGACCGGGTAAGTGGTATGACATTCAGTGAATTTGGGCGTCGAATCGTAAGCAATTACAGCGTTGGAACCGATCATGGTGAGGCTGCGCCCATGTTTTTGTTTGGAAAACCCGTTGCCGGAGGAATAAGCGGTTCAAATCCGGTTATCCCAAGCGTACCTACCGATTACGACAATGTTGCTATGGAGTTCGATTTCAGAAGTGTGTATGCAAGCATTCTGAAAGATTGGTTCTGTGTTCCGGATACCGATGTTCCGGGTATTTTACAACATGATTTGCCTTATTTGAACCTGTTCGATCCCAACCTATCTTGTTTGTCTACCTCAACCCATCAGGCCAATCAACATGCAGGAGCATCCTTAATTGTATGTAATCCCAATCCGTTTGTCGATTCCGTACAAATTGAGTACACCACAGAAGGTGGCCCAACCATTGTCCAAATTCTGGATGCAGCCGGGAAGTTGGTGGCAACGCCGGTACAGGGAATTTCATCGAGAGGCGCCCATCAAACCCTGTGGAACGGGGCACACTTACCGGCAGGAAACTATTATTGCCGATTGCTCAATGGCGCAAGTTACCAAACGAAGGCCTTGATCAAAGTGAAAGGATAAGAAACTGTATTAAAACCTCCGAAATGCTGAAAGGCAAATCTTTTACCGCCGTGCGCCATTTATTTTTTCGGCAACAGGACAGGGCTATTCCCTCAACAATAAGCCTTGCGTGGCGCCAAAATTTTTACTTTTTATCCCAGGATTCGCCGGATTTTGTGGATAAATCAGGATGGATTTCGCTGATTTATAACGATTTATAAAGATCGTTATGCACAAAATCTGGCGGCGAAAAGTATATCTATCCCGTAGGTTTTAAAACAGTTTCTAAGAAAAATACCCGTAGTTGTTTCAATGGGGGCCTGAAAGCAGGCTCCCACCCGATTGGATAAAACGACCTTGGTTGCAACTGTACAACCTTGGTCGTTTTTTATTCTGAAAAGCGCTTGAAATCTTGCAGTGTTAGTTGTGTAATTCGTTGTTTTTCAATGTGTATGTTAAAATTCAAGCGGATAAACACACCGTAAAAAGCTTAGATGTAAAAATAGGCTTATTTGTCAAGAAAATGCTAATGTACCTGCTTGATGAAACTAAAAGCAAAAGCGGCACGTTTTTTAGTTAGAAATAGCATTGAACCAATTGATCCGTAGAGAACCCTGCAATTACCAGTCCTTTTCACCCTCAAAAGTTTAATCCTATGATTATTCTCACATTTTTGCTCCTCGTTGTGCTTATTTTTGGCAATAAAATGTTGAAAGAAGCTTGAGCGATACCCAAAGCGCTCGGAAGTCAAATGAATAATTGATGCGCAAATGATACGCAAACGCTTTTCACACGCATGTGGGGGGGCGTTTTTTTATTGGTCTGTTATTCCGGGTAAAACGCCGCGGGCTGGAAGTAAGGCGGGAAGGGCGATAGAAATGAGCGGACGGTTTAGTTACCGTAGGTAGCCACCAGCATTTTCAAGGTTTCGAGGTAGCGTTGTTTAACCGGTTCACGCAGAATTTTATTGGTATTGGTGTGGAATTTGTGGGCCGACAGGAAGCTCACCTGCAGGCGGTTCCAGGCTTTTTCATCCTGAATAAGGTTGTATGCGAGCAGTTCCTCGTAAAGTGCAGTGCCGATTTTAACAAAATCTGTACGTCCGAGATAATCCAGATCGGCATCACAAAGAATTTGTTCCAGGAGGGATTGGGGCGATTGCGGAATTTTAGTCGCCATGATCATACCGCATATGCGTTCAATATCGGGGGGTTCATATCCAAACTGAGGTAAGTGTTGTTGTGCCAAAAGGCAGCCTTCCTGTTCGTGTCCGGCATGTTTGTTTTTAACAAAACCGGCGTCGTGAAACAGCGCTGCGGTTTTTACCAGTTTCAGGTCGTGTCCCCGTATGCCTTCTCCTGCGCAGATTTCAGTTGCCATTTTCAGAACATCCATCGTGTGTCGCAGCCCATGATAGCTCAGATTGGGAGACAGTTCTCCTTTCAATTTGTTCAGAATAAAATGTTTGGCAGCGCGGTAATTCATAACAATTTGGCAAACGGTATGTACATCAACGCAAGTTTTTAAGCGTTTGTTGGACGACGGGCAGCGTAAAAATGCATATTTTCACAAATATAGGGGTATTTGAAAGTTTAATTTTCTTGATACTACCAATTTTATGCCGCTTTTCCCTTAAAAAAATAAAAAAGCGCTGCTACTTTTGAGCAGAATTTCGTCTGAAGCCTGGAAAATACCGATCCGGCGATACTTCCTACATAAATTTTCAACCTCCTTATTCACTTTTCAATTTTGTTGCAATGAACTTTTTAGAGATCCTCCAAAACCAGCTTTCCGATGATGTACTGGGCCACCTCAGCAATCAAATCGGCGCTGAAAAGGAACAAACCGCAAGCGCGGCCAACGGGATTTTCACAGCACTCGTTGGCGGTTTGGCTGGCCATGCTTCTACCGAAAACGGTTTGTCTGGACTCGGAGCCATGCTCGATGCCGATCATGATGGCAGTATTTTGGACGATTTGATGGGGATGGTAAGCGGAATGACACAGGGTGGCGACCAGTCGGCCGATTCCAATCCCGTAGCAGCCAACGGTTTTGGCATTATCAGCCACATTTTAGGCGACAAGCAGGAAGCTACCGCTCAACACATCAGCCAGTCATCGGGCCTGAGCGTTGGCCAAATCATGAAATTGATGCCCATTTTGGCGCCAATCGTGATGGGGGTAATTGGCAAAGCCCGCAACCAGGGTGGTATCGGTATGAGCGATATCGCAGGTATTCTCATGGGCACAACCCAAAACGCACAACAAGGCGGAATGGGCGACATGATCGGGAATATTTTGGGCAGCGTAATGGGAGGAGGCAATCAGCCACAACAACAAAATCAGCCCAACGACATGATCGGCAACATTTTGGGAAATATTTTTGGCGGCAAGTAAGCCCGCTTCCCGGAATTATTACGTAAAAAACAGCGAGGTGCGGCCAAATGGCAGGTGCCTCGCTTTTTTTTTGTCCGTGGCCGACCATTTTTCACAATTAAAAGAGAAGGAACATTTGGTCGAAACCTACCTTTGCAAAACCTTCTCTTGAATTAACTCGATTTATGAAGCTACGAATTTTACCATTGGTGTTTTGTTTGATCCTGGGCGGAATGCATGCGCAAAACCGGATAACCGGCAACTTACAATCAAACGGCAATTTTTTTATCTCCGACCCCAAAATCGGAGCAACGGGTACCCCGCAATATGATTACCAAAAATTTGGAGCGGAAAGCTGGGTAAACCTCAATTACTCCAATTGGGGATTTGACCTGGGTTTGCGGTTCGATGTGTTCAACAACTCTAACCTGCTCAACCCGCAAGGCTCTTTTTCGGGTCAGGGTATTGGCCGTTGGTTTATCAAGAAAAAAATTGACAAGTTCGAAGCTACAGCCGGATTTATTTATGATCAAATTGGGTCGGGTATCATTTTTCGGGCATACGAAGAACGCACCTTGCTTATTGACAATGCACTGATAGGCGTAAAGGCAGGTTATAACTTCAACGAAAACTGGCGATTGCGCGCATTTACCGGGCATACAAAACGCCAATTTGGAGCCTACGATTCCAATGTGCGCGGGCTCGCACTGGATGGATTCATTAAACCAGATTCCACCAAAGCCTTTACCCTTGCTCCTGGCATTGGTGTGGTTGCACGCACCTTTGATGACGAAACCGTCAATAAAATTGTGAACACCATTGCCGGATATACACCTCAAGATAGCATAGGCGCCCAGTATAACACCTACGCAGCAACCCTGTATAATACCATGACCGCCGGTGATTTTACCTGGTACCTGGAAACGGCATTCAAAACAAAAGATGTAATGACTGATATCCTTGCACCCAATGCAAGGGGCGGATTGGGGAAACTGATCAATTCAACGGGTTATACCGTGTATTCCAGCCTCTCCTATGCCAAACACGGATTGGGAATCACGCTGGAATTGAAACGCACCAAGGATTTTGCTTTCAGAAATACGCCTTTCCTCCAAACGCCGCCCATTCAAGGGCCCATCAACTACCTGCCCCCCATGGCCCGGCAAAATACCTACCGCCTCACCGCACGTTTTACCCCGCAAACCCAGGAGATCGGTGAACAGGCACTCCAGCTGGATATGAAATACAAACTCAATAAAAAACTTTCGGTAGGCATCAACTTTTCCGATATTTCAACCCTCAACGGCAGGGAATTATACCGGGAAATTGCACCCGAATTTACCTACAAACAACAACGTAAATGGCAAATCATTGGGGGCGTACAACTATTACACTATTACATTCAGGTATATCAGGGTAAAAACGACTCTCCCGATGAGTCGGATCCCATCCAATTCCTGGGGGGCGGGAAAGAAGGATATGTGGATGGCTTGACTCCATATACTGAATTTTTATATAAATTTACGCCAAAACAATCGGTGCGTATTGAGGCCCAATATTTGCTTACCGATGATGAATACGGTTCCTGGTTCAATGCACTGGCCGAATTTGGATGGGCGCCACACTGGTTGATCTATGTTTCGGATATGTACAAAGTGCCACATCAAAATCCCGAAAAATACGAAGCTGCCAAAACCAAATATGATGGATTGCATTATCCCGCTGTGGGTTTGGTGTATACGCAAAAAGCCAACCGATTCTCCCTTTCTTACGTCAAACAAGTTGAAGGGATTAACTGCGCTGGCGGTA